>DASTKE010000737.1:0-10781 GCA_035716105.1 Ktedonobacteraceae bacterium
GAGCGCCTCCTTGGCGAGGCGAGGCGACCCAACGCTCTTCGTGCGCGAGGATTCGGTCGAGGCGGCATGGAGTGTCGTAGACCCGGTCCTGGGAAACGTGGCTCCTGTCTATGGGTACGCGCCGAACACCTGGGGACCGCCCGAAGCCGACCGCATCATCGAACGATATGGTGGCTGGCATAACCCGGTGCGAACGCAAGGCTGAGCGGTTAAACGCTACAGGCCGCTGACGCAGAAGCATTGCCCGGTCATCGCGCGGCTAGCGCAAAGTGGCGGAAGTGACCACGCGAGACGTTATTGAGGAGGAAGGGGAGAGGTAGCCAGAGAGAGGCCTATCTTCCTCCGGTCTGTTCCAGCAATTTGGCGACCAGCGCCGTCCAGCCCGTCTGGTGGCTGGCACCCAGGCCCGCGCCAGTCTCGCCATGGAAGTACTCATGGAATAGCAGGTAGTCACGGAAATCGGGGTCGGTTTGAAACACCTCGTTCGAGCCAAACACGGGTCGGCGACCATGGGGATCACGCAAAAAGATGTGCGTCAGCCGGCACGACAGTTCCTCTGCGATCTGCCAGAGCGTCAACATGGTGCCTGAACCGGTCGGACACTCGACCAGGAAATCGTCGCCGTAGTAGTGATGAAACTTCTGCAGCGCCTCGATCAACAGGTAGTTGATGGGGAACCAGATGGGCCCACGCCAGTTGGAATTGCCGCCGAAGACGCCGCTCTCCGACTCAGCCGGCTCGTACCGCACGGTGTACTGCCTGCCGTTCACCTGGTAGACGAAGGGATGGTGGGCACGATACTTGCTGATCGAGCGGATGCCATGGTCTCCGAGAAACTCCTCCGGGTCGAGCAGGCGCTTGAGGAGGCGTTTCATCCGGTGACCGCGCACCAGGGCCAGCAGGCGGCGTTCACCCATGCCCGGCTCATACCAGCGGGACACCAGGCTGGAAAGCCCCGGGCGGTTCGCAAGGAACCACTCCAACCGCGCTCTAAACTCTGGCAGGGTTTCCAGGAGGTCCGGCTCTATCGTCTCAACCGCCAGCAGTGGAACGATCCCCACCAGCGAGCGAATTTTGAGCGGTCGGACCTCACCATCTGGCAGGTGCAGCACATCATAAAAGAACTCGTCTTCCTCGTCCCAGAGCGCGATCCCCGCGCTCCCGATGTCGTTGAGCGCCCCGGCAATGTAGAGGAAGTGCTCGAAAAACTTGGTGGCCACATCTTCATAGACCCGGTTCTCGCGGGAAAGTTCCAGGGCGATCGTGAGCATGGTCAGGCAGTACATGCCCATCCAGGCGGTGCCATCAGACTGCTCCAGGTGCCCGCCCGTCGGGAGCGGAGCGCCGCGGTCGAACACGCCGATATTGTCGAGCCCCAGGAACCCGCCCTGGAAGACGTTGCGCCCATCCCTGTCTTTGCGATTCACCCACCAGGTGAAGTTGAGCAGGAGCTTGTGAAACACGCGCTCCAGGAAGGCGCGGTCGGCCTTGCCGGTTGCGCGCTGCTCGATCTTGTACACCCGCCAGGCTGCCCAGGCATGCACCGGCGGGTTGACATCGCCGAAGCCCCATTCATAGGCGGGCAGTTGCCCGTTGGGATGCATGTACCACTCGCGCAGGAGCAGGATGAGCTGCCGCTTGGCAAAGGATGGGTCCACCAGCGCCAGCGGGATGCAGTGGCAGGCCAGGTCCCATGCCGCGTACCAGGGAAACTCCCAGGTATCCGGCATCGAGAGGACGTCCGCATTGTTGAGATGCCGCCACTCGGCATTCCGTCCACCGTGGCGTTCTGGCGGTGGCGGTGGCCCGGCAGGGTCGCCATCCAACCACTGAGCCACGTCGTAGTAGTAGAACTGCTTGCTCCACAACAGACCGGCAAAGGCCTGCCGTTGCACGCTCCGTGCATCTTCAGACATCCATGCGGGGCCAAATGCCTGATAGAAGTGATCTGCCTCTTCCCGCCGCTGCGTGAAGAGTTCCGCAGCACCCGCAAACGGTGCGCTGTGCCGCTGCGCTGAGAGGCGCAGCAAGACGGCCTGTGTTGCCCCTGCCGCTACCAGGAAACGATAGTGGGCTGCGACCCTGGTGCCGACGCCCTTTGGATTGACGGTCCCTCTGGCACCATGCACCACCGCATCGTTGATGCCATCTTTGACACAAGGGGTACGACTTGGCACCTCCCACAGTCGCTCTGCGTTGCTCTCGTTCTCAGTAAAGAGCAACGCTGGCATCTCCTCCACCCGCTCACACATGAGCCAGTACTCACCCAGTGTATGGTGAGCCGCACGGACAAGGCGCGGCGCCTGATGTATTGCTCCCTCCTCCCTTATGGCGCGCAGCTCTGGGCGGCGGTGATCGTAGCCCCAGGCCCAGGTGTTGCGGTACCAGAGCGTGGGCAGCAGGTGCAGCGGCGCAGCTCCCGGCCCCCGATTCGTGGCAGTCATGCGGATCAGGATGTCCTCCGGCCCCACTTTGGCGTACTCGACCGTGACATCGAAGTAGCGATTCCCTGTGAAGACGCCCGTGTCGAGCAATTCATATTCAGGCTCACTCCGACCGCGACGGCGATTCTCCGCGACCAGTTCAGCGTAGGGGAAGGCGCGCTGTGGGTACTTGTACAAGGCCTTCATATAGGAGTGGGTGGGTGTATTATCGAGAAAGAAGTAGTACTCCTTCCCATCCTCACCATGGTTGCCCTCGGTTCCAGTCAGGCCAAAGAAACGCTCCTTGAGGATGGGGTCAGCCTCATTCCAGAGCGCGAGGGCAAAGCAGAGGAACCCCTGGTCGTCACAGATGCCCAGCAGGCCGTCCTCGCCCCAACGGTAGGCGCGGGAGCGGGCGTGGTCATGCGGGAAGGAATCCCACGCTGTGCCGGAGGGCGAGTAATCCTCGCGCACCGTCCCCCATTGACGCTCGGCGAGATACGGTCCCCAGCGATACCACGGCTGGTGGTGAGCCTCGGCCTCGCCCAGGCGGTGCCGCTCAGCATCCATCATGGGTTCCCTGCCCTCTGCCGGTTCAGGCCCTGCTTGCGCCTGCGGTGGCGTGGCAAGCACATACCCGACCCCCGCCTCGGTGAGCAGATAGCGCGGGTGCGCAGGATCAGGTTCCAGTTTGCGCCGCAGCCGGTTGATATTCACCTGCAACAGATGATCTTCACCCACATACGCGCTCCCCCAGGCATGTTCTAAGAGATGCTCCTGGGGCACAATTCGGTCAGCGTTATGGGCTAAATAAGCCAGGAGACGGTATTCCGTCGCTGTGAGGACGACCTTTCGGCCAGCCATCGCGACCTTGCGCTGGGCGTAATCAATTGAGAGCGCTCCCAGGATGGTGGGCGATTGCCCAGTAGGAGCAAGTTCGCCGGTCGTAAACTGTGCTCGCCTGAGCACCGCCCGCACCCGTGCCAGCAGTTCGCCCACGCTGAAAGGCTTGACGAGGTAATCGTCTGCGCCCAGATCCAGGCCGCGGATCTTCTCCTGCTCCTGTCCGCGTGCGGTGATGATGATAATGGGGACCGTCGAACAGGCACGCACGCGGTGGCAGACGGCGAACCCACTCATCCTGGGCATCATCACATCGAGCAGCACCAGGTCGGGGTGATGCCGCTCAATCCGTTCAAGTGCCTGCCTGCCATCGCTGGCCCTCAGTACGCCATAGCCCTCTAGCTCGAGATTGAGCGTGACCAGGTCCAGGAGTTGCAGGTCGTCATCAGCAACCAGGACGGTCGTTTTCCTCTTTGGCATGTTCAGTACTCCTTTCCCACCGCGCACTACTGTCTGTGTTTGCGCTCCCTGATGCCATATTATAGAATAAAAATGTCCCCCGCAGGAGAGGGATGTGCTCTTCCATCAGAGAAGCAGGAAAGAAGCAGAGCGTACTCACATCGAGCAGTGATGGCCTAAGGATGCGTTTCTT
Organism: Ktedonobacteraceae bacterium; assembly: GCA_035716105.1. Classification (GTDB taxonomy): domain Bacteria; phylum Chloroflexota; class Ktedonobacteria; order Ktedonobacterales; family Ktedonobacteraceae; genus CADDYT01. The sequence continues at coordinate 3,919 of DASTKE010000737.1, forward strand.
CAACGTTTGGGGTGAAAGAGAAAGGACTTGACAGTCTTGCCTGCTCACGATTCCTCTGTGCATGTCACTGTTTGATGGCACTGATTTCACCGCCAAAAACAACAAGCACCTCACGAGGAAGAGGAGAGGCACATGGATACGCACAGCAATGAAGAGAGCAATGGGACGGAGCGACAGCAGCTCGATCAGAATATGCGCGAGGCCGAACCGTCATCGCGCGCGCGCCAGTTCGAGGCGATCTTTGAAGCTATAGCCGATGGGATCTTCGTTTACGACAAAGACGGGCATATTCTCCGGATGAACAAGGCGGCTCGTGACCTGCTTGGACTCGACTCCCACCCCGACTACACTGCTCTCTCGTTGGAAGAGCGTGGCACGCTGATCACGCAGCGCTATGTGCAGGGGCTGTCTTTGCCTCTCGCGCAGTGGGCAACCACACGTGTGCTGGGCGGAGAGGTGCTCACCGACACGACGGCTGTGGAGTTCACGATTCGTAACCTGCACGGACGTGAGATGCGCATCCATTTGAGTGGAGCCCCTGTACGTGACCAGGAAGGGAACATCGTGGGAGCGATCAACATCTGCCGGAACGTCACGGAGCGCTGGAAGCTGGAGCAGCGCACACATGATGCCTTGCATGCGCTGCTCGCCATGGCGGAAGCACTGGTACAACTGCCCCAGGGTTCTGGCGAGCTCAATGCACCGGCAGGTGCAAGGGAAGCCCCGGCACCGGCGCGGCTGGTCGAGCTGACCTGCCGCGTGCTTGGCTGCCGGCGCGTCAGCCTGACCGTCCTTGAGCAGGAGATGGGTCACCTGCGTCCGGTGGCGGTTGTTGGCCTCTCGCCAGAGGAAGAGCGGCAGTGGTGGACTGAGATCGGGCGGCTCCGCCTGGCTGACTACCTGCCACCGTCACTCCTTGCCCGCCTGCAGGCAGGCGAGGTGGTGCGCACCGATCTCAGCGGAATGACGGTAAGTCGCCTGCTCACCTTTGGTGCGTGCGAGGTGCTGATCGCTCCCATGCAGATCGGCACCCACCTGATGGGGGTGCTCGGGTTGGATTACGGGGGCGAGGCGCATACCTATGCCCCGGAAGAAGAAGCCCTGGCTGGTGCCGTAGCCAAACTCGCCACCCTGGTAATTGAGCGCGAACGCTTGCTCCAGGAAAGTACTGAGGCACGCGCAAGAGAACTGGCCTTGCGTGAGACGACTCAGCGGATGGATGAGTTCCTTGGGATCGTCGCACACGAACTGCGCACCCCGCTGGCCAGCCTGAGGGGCTTTGCGCAAACCTTGCTCGTCCAGACGGCCCAGGGCAAAGGACCACATCTCGCCGCGTGGCAGGAGAAGGCCCTCGCGGGCCTTGACCTGGCGGCGGCTCGCCTGGGCGAACTCACAGACGATCTGCTCGATATGGCCCGCTTGCAAGCGGGCCAGCTGGAGTTGCATCCCGAACCGACCGACCTGGTCCCCCTGGTTCAGCGTGCGGTGACCCGACTGCAGCTGACGACCGAGCGGCATTCTATTGTGCTCGTTCCATCGGTGGAGCGTCTCGTCCTCTCCATCGATCCCCGGCGCATCGAGCAGGTACTCAGCAACCTGATCAGTAACGCGATCAAGTACAGCCCGAAGGGGGGAGCCATCGAGGTGACCATCGCCGAGGAGAGCGAGAGGCAGGAGGCGCTCCTGTCTGTGCGCGACCCCGGCATCGGCATTCCGGCACAGCAGCAGGCACAGATCTTCCAGCGCTTCGTGCAGGCGGATAACGCCCGCGCCTATGGAATTGAAGGCACAGGGTTAGGACTCTATCTTTGCCGCGCCCTCGTCGAGCGGCACGGGAGACGCATCTGGTTTGAGTCGGTCGAAGGACAGGGCTCGACCTTCTTCTTCACTCTGCCTGTCGTCTCTAAGGCTGCTCCTGGGCTCTAGGATGCCACCAGCGCAGGCAAAGCGGGAGACGTTCTTTCCGTTACCAGAGATGACCGATGAAGCCGGTCAAGCCTCTCCAGAGAACGCTACGCCGTCCTCCTGTGACTCACGTCCCGCACGCTCGACCACTACCGTCTCCTGCGCACTGGATTGTGATTGTTTTGTGATTGCAACGGCAGTTCTCCAACAGATTGTATGTTATGCTTGGAACCAAATACGTCGTATCGCGATGTATTATCCTGGATGCATTATTCTGATTGAAAAGGAGTGTGACTCGTCGGTAGAAAATGTGAGAACACAGCGGTACTCTGTTCAAACAGGCAAGGGTGCCTTCATGCAATGTATTTCCCCAACTTAGCCAGAGCAAAAGGCTCCTCGCCGTTCTAGTGCTACAGCCTTATTACTAAGGAGGTAGAACATGCCAGGTTACTCAATCTGGATCGCGTTAGTGTTAGCTATCTGGGCTTATATAGGCATCGTAACGACGCTCGGCCCCGGCCTCTGGTGGCAGGAGGCGCTCATTTCAGGCTTTGTGACAGGCGTCATTGTCGGTAACATCCCCTTCGGCCTCACCGTCGGCGCAAGCCTCACACTGCTGTCGCTCGGTCTGTGGACGTATGGAGGCGCGACCATTCCCGATTTCCAGACAAGAGCTATTGTCGGTACAGCAATTGGCGCGCTAGGAGGTGGGTTTGCTGCGGGATTTGCAATCGCCCTTCCCACGGCGCTGCTCATGACGCAGCTAGATGTTCTCGGACGTGCCGTCACCACCATCTTTATTCACGGTGCTTCATTGTTCATACCCTCAAGCAGCGACAAATCTTGCTGTTCCTGCGTGAGCATAGTTGCCAGTTCTAGCATGGCTCGCGCCTTCTGACGACTGAATCCTAAGGTTCTGAGGCTCTCTATGGAAGCGGTTGCTACCTCTTCTGGTCGTGGGAACGCCGAGCAAACTGTTTGGCCATCAGCACATTTGATCCCATACGTTTCGGTTAACCGGTTCAGAAGCAACATGCCGACATCCAGCGTGATCTGTTGGCAGGCAAACGCATTGAGGAATGCTTCAAACAGACTCGGAAAACGCGGGGGCTTCATTCCCAGGAAGTGTTGAGCGAGCGCATCTACTGCTGTGTCTCTCTTTGCCACGGTATAAAATCCAGTGAGATCGATATCGGATCATAAGCATTCTTTCGTATTTCCTGGCAGGACACACTGAGAGAGTACAGGGAGGGAGGTGGAGTTTGTTTGCCTCTGCGCTGTGAGCTGTGCTTTAAGCAGTGAGCAAGCGCGATAGTAGTAGGTCTTCACAGTCGTCGTTGGCATTTTAAGCACCTACCCAATCTCAACAAAGCTCAATTGACCTGCGTAGCGTAGTAGCACCACCATGCGGAACTTTGGAGGTAACGCTTGAATCGCCCGCCGGAGCGTGTGTTGCAGGTCGTGATGCTCCGCAATCTCTTCTGGCAAAGGGTGGAGGTCAGGGATATTTTCCAGAAGCAAGAGTTCCTCTTCATCAGCTTCCCACTCCAGTTCAGAGAAGAATATCACCCATCTCCTTCGCCTCTTGCGCAGTGCATCCAGGCAGCGGTTCTGGGCAACCCGAAGTAGCCAGGGACCCAGCGGTTTGCCCGTACGGAGTATTGGCAAGGAACGAGAGAGTTGAAGCCAGACATGCTGTAATACATCGCATGCCTGATCGTAGTCCCTCGTGTAGCGGTAAACAGAAGCAAATAACAAGCCATGATACCGGCGCACCAGGGTTTCAAAGGCACGCTTGTCGCCTGCAAGGGCTTGTCCTACCAGGACTCCATCAGAAGCCTCTGCAGACTGGGCAGAGAGGCGTTCCTGTCGTTGCATACGTCACCTCCTCCCTTCTGCTTCCATCGTGAAACAGGAGAAGGATATGGTATATTCGGTCGTGTTGATTTCTACCCAGGAAGAGCGTATGTGAAAAGTGCGTCTGATGTTGCACCTCACGTCCTCGTGAAGTGGATTCAAACGGACTTTTCAGATACACGCTACTGTATCGTTACCCGATATATTATCAGCATAGCACACCATTTGTCGGAAAGCAGGCAGAGCAATCACAAAGCAGTCACAATCAGTTGCAGAGGTGAGCCACGCCAAATGTAGCATCTCCCCATCCTGTGAGGTAAAATAAAGCGATGCACCACGAAGGATAAGGAGGAAGTATGAAAGACGATTTCAACGTTGGAGATCATGTGGAATGGAACTCGGAAGCGGGCAGAGTAAGCGGCACCATCATCAAGAAGATTACGTCGGAAATACCTTTTAAGGGCTATACAGTGCATGCTTCGGAAGATGAACCGCAATACTTGATTAAAAGTGATAAGACAGACCATGAAGCAATGCATAAAGGCTCTACGCTCAAAAAGATCAAGAAGGACGCCAAGCGCCATACCAGCGCACATGAAAAGCAGTCCTGATATGCTTGCGTACGTAGTGATGATGGGCGGTTTGCCCATCCCAAGCCAGGCGCGCACGAACTTTGTCAAGCTGCATCGCGTTGGGAAGAGCGGATGAGCGCGGAACAGGCGCGCATGTCCGGCGCTCACCTCATACCGGGAGCTCTAGTACCCGGTGAATTCTTCGGTGCGGATATTGTCATCATCCACCCCAGCTTCATTGAGTGTTTTGCGCATGGCAGCAACCAGGCTGGCAGGGCCAGTGCTATAATAGATAGGCGCTGTGAGATCGTCTATATAGCGCTCTAGCATCGCTTTCGTAATATACCCTGTCTCGCCTGCCCATGTGTTGCGCGAGTGTTCCATTTTCGTCATCGTCGGGGCAAACGTAACATGAGGATTGTGTACTGCAACCGTTCTCAATTCTTCTAAAAAGGCGGCGTCTTCTGGTCGACGGTTGGCGTAGAAAAGCACGAGGCGGCGCGGTACCGCCTTGTGGATTGCCTCAAGCAGGATGCTCCGCACAACCGTAATCCCAATCCCGCCGGTGAGAAAGACCGCAGGGATGGCGGCGTTCTTATGCAGCGTAAATGAGCCATACGGGGCATCCATCTTCAGTTGTGTTCCGTAGGGCAGCTCTTTCATGACCCGCTTAAATGCCGTATCCCGCAGGCGTGTTGCTATTTTGAGGTCTTGTTCATACGGAGCGCTCGCCAGAGAAAACCCGCGTATGTTGCCTTCAGTATCGGTTTCAGGGGGATTGATGAGCGTAAAGTCTGCATACTGCCCTGCTTTGTACAGAAACCCTGCTGGCTTTTCAAAATGAAACGCCATCGTTCTGTCTGCCACTTCCTCGCGTTGGGTCAGTTTCACCGTGTATATCGGCATCGGTTTCCTCGCTCTCTAGCGTCAGTACGCTGTAAAGATAAAACGACGGGTGGAGCACAGTGCGCTTCACCTCTCATGGCCTCTCCCGGAACTTTGGCACAAGTGCCGAGCGAGATCATCACGTCCGGGCTGAGACAGAAGCGGAAATAGTTTGATTGAGGCGGCTCACTCTCCCTAAATACGGCCTGAGGCGGGGTTTTCAGTTCAACCAGTATCTCAGTCTGGAGGAGCGAACACAGCTTGTCGAACGCCGCCTTGTCCACGCCGCCGTGCTGCTCAAGGCTGTCATGGGCCCTCGCCTGCAACTGGTCGATGCTCCAGGGTCTCCCGGCCACCCCAATGATCGGCATGTCGAGGTGACCGCTCCGGATCATCGCCTGTAGGGCTGGAAAAATCTGCTTATACGCCAGGTCGCCCGTGGCCCCAAAGAAGACCAGCGCGTCTGCATGGGAATCGGTCATGATGCCCCCCGCGTGGCAGGCTTTTCCAGGTGACCCCCGAACTCGAAGCGCATAGCGGACAGCAGCTTGTCGGCAAAATCGGCCTCACCACGCGAACTGAACCGTTCGTAGAGTGCTGCGCTTAGCACCGGGGTCGGCACGGCTTCGTCGATGGCGGCGCTGAGCGTCCAGCGTCCCTCCCCTGAATCGGAAACCCGGCCCGTGAAATCGGCGAGGTCGGGACTCTTCAGAAAGGCACTGGCGGTGAGATCCAGCAGCCAGGAGGCAATGACGCTACCGCGACGCCAGACCTCAGCGACATCGGTGAGATTGAAATCGTACTGGTAGTACGCTGGATTGCTGAGCGGTGTGGTCTCGGCATCGATACGCTGTTGCTGTTTCCCGGCGTTGGCGTGGTGGAGGATGTTCAGCCCTTCGGCGTAGGCTGCCATCATGCCGTACTCGATGCCATTATGCACCATCTTGACGAAGTGACCAGCGCCATGTGGCCCACAGTGGAGATAGCCTTTTTCGGCCGTGCCACCGACCTGCTCTCGCCCAGGCGTGCGCGGTGCAGCGTCGAGACCGGGGGCCAGGGCCGCAAAAATGGGATCAAGACGCTTGACAACGGCGTCCTCACCGCCGATCATCAGGCAGTAGCCGCGTTCGGCTCCCCAGACGCCGCCGCTTGTCCCTACATCAAGGTAGTGGATGCCGTGCGGTGCGAGCATGGCGGCGCGCCGGATATCATCATGGTAGTGGGAGTTTCCACCGTCAATCACCACATCGCCGGGCGCGAGAAGCGGGATGAGACTCTCCAACGTCGCATCCACCGAGGCCGCAGGCACCATCAGCCAGAGAGCGCGGGGCATCGAAAGCTGCTTCGCGAGGTCAGCCAGCGAGGTCGCTCCGGCAGTGATCGCTCCTTCCTTGATGTGTGCCTGGACAGCACTCGCATGGCGGGCATAACCGACAACGGTCTGACCAGCTTCTCGCCACCGTCGTGCCATGTGAGCACCCATGCGGCCAAGTCCAATCAATCCAAGTTCCATCTGGTGTTCCTTTCCGCGCTGTGATGTTCATCTCATGAAAGCTTTTGACTAATGAAGTGCGTGAGATCTGCCGTGCGGCAGGCATAGCCCCATTCATTGTCGTACCAGGCGACGACCTTGACGAAGTGGTC
>DASTKE010000738.1:0-15681 GCA_035716105.1 Ktedonobacteraceae bacterium
ACGTATGCCTGCGCCGAGTTGAGCAGGCCCGCGATGGCTCGCAGCACCGCCTCGTTGTAATAGTAGCCGTTGCTGCTCGCGCCGCCGCGAATCACTGTGACCCGCACTTCCCGCGCATTTCGCCCTTCGCCGCTCTGCTCCGTCTCTGAACCTTGCTCGCCCCGCGCTGGCGACAACACCTGCCCCTCGCAAATCTGCCCCTCGATGCGGATAGCACCCGCGTTGTCAAATCCGCCAGTCCCACCAGGCGCTTCTCCCTCAGCGACAGCCGGGAGTTGTCGCGGGTCACTCATTGCTGAACCTGCCCATCGAGTGCCAGCAGCAGCGGTGCCAGGTGGCGCGCCCGGTGCGTCATCTCATCCTGCGCCGTGTAAACCTGGTCGTAGCGCAGGTGCGGCGGCAGGTTCTGCGCATCGGCGCTGTTCCCGGCCAGCGAGAGCGCGGAAGGAGCAAGGGTAGCAGGCTCTTCCGCTAGCGGAATTTGCACATCTACCGGCCCGGTCAGTTCGGGATATTCCGGCGTTTGTGCATCACTGAGAGTCAGCGTCTCTGGAAGCGCTGGCTGCAACAGGTCGGGAGAGAGTGGGTCGGGCAACAGCACATCGGGTCGATCCAGATCATCGGGTATCTGTGGCGCGGTCAGGTCTGGTAAGTAGGGATCGGGCTGCTGCGGATTCAACAATGTCAGTCCCGGCATTGAGAGATCAGCCTTTTCCAACGGTGGCAGCGAGAAATCCGGGCGTGTCGAGTCCGCCAGCACAAAATCGTCCATAGGGGAAACCTCCAGGAGGAAATCAGGGGGATAGAGGAACAAACTAAAAGAGGAAAGCTGTCAATAATCATGACCGTCCGCTTGCTATAAGACAGTATAACCGTCTGCTTGCCTGTTGTCAAGAGGGTTATGACTGCTGAAATCTCTCCACATTGCCGATAGAAAACTGTATGAATTGGTATTTGCAGAAATGTGGAGGGAGAACTATGACTGCTGGCTCGATACCAACATCGCCATTGTACTACAGTTCCTTGCATACATCGCACATAGTGCAGCGGGACACGGGAGACGCGAGTGCGCCGATTGCATATGGCAAAATAGACCATCCAGAGGATGAGAACGTTGCGTTTGCGGGGAAAGAGAACGCGCACAGTCCGCAAAAGCGACCATCTCTGACGGTCGGCTTGCCGCCGGTGCTTGGTATAGCCGATTTGACCGCCTTGATGGTGCTCATTGTGCTCTTTGTTTCCAATACGAACGGCGTGCAGTTTGGAGGCCCGGTCAGCTTTCTCTACTGGCTACTGGGTCTGCTCACCTTTCTCCTGCCGTGTGCTGTGGTGACGCGCTGGCTGGCCCGGCGCTATCCGGGGCAGGGCGCGCCTTATCTCTGGGCAGCGCGAGTGCTGGGGCCGGGATGGAGCTTTTTCTCCGCCTTTTGCGCATGGCTGCCCGGCGTTCTGGCTGTTGTTTCCGTCATCGAAAGTGGCATCGTCTTTATCCAGTATCTCGCGCCTGCCTGGTTTGTCACGCCCTTGCAGCAAAGCCCGGTGATCGTCCTGGTCATCCTGCTTGCCACCTTTGTCACCTGCTTACCGCTGCGCTGGGTGCGGCGCGTGTTGCTCACGATGACCTGCCTGTACCTGTCTGTTTTCCTCCTGCTTGGTCTGGCTGGTGTGTACTGGCTTGCCAGTGGCCATACTGCGGCTGTCTCGTTTACGCGGCCAGCCGCCTGGCAGCCCAACGGCAATAACTTTGCCCTCTACGGCATCATCGTCCTGGCGCTGCTGGGCGTCGACATTCCCATCTTCCTGGGTGGAGAGATACGTGGAGCGCGTCCGCGTGTCGCGGCTCGCCGGGCTAGCAACTACGTCTGGTGGGGCAGTGCGCTCTCCTTCCTGGCCTACGTTCTGGGTACCTTCGGCATCATGGTGATCGTCCAACCGTCTCAGGCTGGCTTCACTCTCGCCAATGTTCAGGCTATCTCGACCGTCTTTGGCCCGGCTGCCGCTACCGTTGTTGATATCGTGCTACTGTTGAGTCAGGTTGCCATCGTCATAGCCTACCTCCTGCTCTTCTCGCGCCTGCTCGTCGTCGTCGCGCAGGACCGCCGCCTCCCGGCTGCCCTCGCTTCGGTCAACCGGCATGGCGTGCCAGTTGCCAGCATCATCACCCAGGCCGGGCTTGTCGCCGTTGTCACCATCCTCTCATATATCGCGGTGCCTCTGTTGTTTGAGAGCGTTATCGACCCCTCGGCTCTGGCGGTCGAAATCTATAATGTCACGCAGGCCGGAACCACCGTCGTCTGGATCTGTTCCATTATTCAGATCTTCCTGCTGGTGCTGATCCTGCAAGTTCGCAGGCGAGTTCGCAAGGAGTCAAGTGGGCGCTTGCAGGGCAGCCACGAGGAGCAACCGGCCAGTTCACAGATGCGATTTCGCCATGGAATGTTTGTCGCTATCTCCGTTATGGGCATACTCGCCTCTCTCGTTGGTGCCTGGGCCACCATCTCAAGCTCCTGGCTTCCCTCGCTCATTCCTAACGCACGCTGGTCTGTGCTCGTCATCGGCGTAACGGCAGTCTCACTGCTCACCGGCTGGGTGGTCAGTGAGATACCCCGTATGCATGGCTTGCTGGGCGAGCAGCGGCGGCTCAACAGCCGTGAAGTGGCTCTACGCGAGCAGTTGCAGAACTCCTATGACGAGCAAGAGATGCTGTTGTTGCAGCACAGGGAACTGCTTGCCGAACTGGACCGGCTCTATCACGAGCAGGCACAGGCAGCCATCACAGATGCGATCACTGGCCTACCCAATCACCGCGCCGTCATGAGCCGTGTAGAGGAAGAGATTTCTCGCTGCCATCGCCACCTGGAGCAACAGGAACGCCGGGAGCGCCGGGAGCACGGGGAGAGCATAGAAGGAGTCTGCGCCGTGCTCTTCGTGGACCTGGATCACTTCAAGAGCGTCAACGATACCTGGGGACATCGAGCGGGAGACGCCATTTTACGTGAAGTCGGCAACCGCTTGCGCGCCGCTCTGCGATTGGAGGATTTTGTCGGTCGCTACGGCGGCGAAGAATTTGCCATCATTCTCACCGGCGTCGACCTGTATACAGCCGTCCAGGTTGCCGAACGCCTGCGCGCCGCCATAGTAGCATCACCATACCACTGGGAAACCAGGGAACACCCTCCTGAATTGGAAGTACACCGTTGCGCCCCGTCGTTCGTAGGGGCGGAAGCGAGCCGCGTTCGGGGAACGATGAAGGCAGCCCCCGCCCTTCACCCCTCACCAGAACTAACCTCCGCCCTTCATTCTCCACCTCTTCATCCCTCATCGGCTATTATCATCACCGCCAGCATCGGTGTCGCCCTTTATGGCCTGCACGGTTACACCCGCGAATCGCTTATCGAGTCCGCCGACCATGCCATGTACCAGGCAAAACACAATGGTCGCAATCGCGTCTGTATTGCGGATGGAGAGAGCGCGGGCGTACAGGAGGCATCGTCAGAGCAGAAAGTGCAAGCGGATGGGCATGCCGAGAGCGAAGTCGCGCAGAATCGCGGCATCAAGGCGCTGACCGCCGCGGCCAGTGCGCACGACCGGGGTACCGATGCACACGCTCAGCGCATGGTGGAACTGGCCGAGTCCACCGCCCATCGCCTGAACCTACCGGAAGAAGAGATGCATCTCATTCGTCTGGGCGCGCTGCTGCATGATGTTGGCAAAATCGGCATTCCCGATGCCATCCTGCACAAGCCCGGCCCGCTCTCCGACGAGGAATGGGTCGTAATGCGCCGCCACCCGGAAATCGGTCGTCAGATTCTGGAACAGACCGGAGGCATTTTTGAGCACCTTGCGCACATCGTCGTGGCGCATCACGAACGCTGGGATGGTCGCGGGTATCCCAACGGGCTGCTCGGCGAGGCTATCCCTATGTGCTCCCGCATTCTCTCGGTGGTCGATGCCTACGACGCCATGATTTCACGCCGCGTCTATCGCGAGCCGCTCGCGCCGGACGCTGCCCGGACCGAACTCCGCCGCTGCGCGGGAAGCCAGTTTGATCCACACGTCGTAGAGGCATTCTTAGCCGTGCTGAATGCCCAGAGCGACGAACAGGCGCTCTCCCCCTGCGCGACCATCCCTCTGTGAGGATATAAAACCCGTAGGGGCCGATTTATCGTGCCCACCGCCGATTGATCGGCCCGCTTGCCAGGCCGATGATGAATTTTCACGACCAAAACCGGTTGTGTCATTCTGAGCGCAGCGAAGAATCTTCGGGGGGGTGAGGCAGATTCTTCGCTGCGCTCAGAATGACAGATCCCTACCGATCTTGGTCGTGAAAATTCATCATCGGCACCTACTACTCGGTCAATCTTCATTTCACGGGTTCGTGAAGTGGTAAGACGGCTTGCGAAGCCGTTGCACCTTCGATGCGGCCCTCGCAATGACGTTTGACTGAGTACTACGGCGTTTGTGGATCATACCTATGCCAGATCGTGCAGGAGATGGACCTGAATGGGCTGGCGCAGCGTGCGCAGCGCTTTTACCTCGATCTGGCGAATGCGCTCTCGCGTCAGCTTGAAATGCGCGCTCAGTTCTTCCAGGGTGTGGCAGTAGCCATCGTGCAGGCCGTAGCGCAGTTCGATCACCTGCCGCTCACGGGCGCTGAGCATTTCCAACGCGCTGCTGATCTGGTCGCGCAGCGCCTGGTGCGTGACCACATCGGCGGGGGCCGTCGCGTGCATGTCTTCCAGCGTATCGGCCAGGTGATACTGCTCATCATCCATCAGGGGGGCGTCTAGCGAAATTGGCGTCTCTGCCATGTTCTGAAGCTCGACCACCCGCTCCTTCGACAGCTTGATGACCTTGCCGATCTCTTCAGGCGTCGGGTCATGCCCCAGTTCCTGGTAAAGCTGGCGCGTGGCACGCTTCAGCTTATAGATCAATTCAACAACATGGACGGGGATGTGAATCGTGCGCGTGTGCTCGGCCACTGCTCGACTGATCGCCTGTCGAATCCACCACGTCGCGTAGGTGCTGAAACGGAAACCTCGTGTCGGGTCAAACTTCTGGGCCGCCCGGATTAACCCCAGGTTTCCTTCCTGCGCCAGGTCGAGCAGCGCGATGCCGTGATTGTTGTACCGCTTGGCAATACTGACCACCAGGCGCAGGTTTGACTCCACCAGGCGTTGCAGCGCCTCCGTATCTCCCTTCGCTACACGCCGCGCCAGGTGCAACTCCTGCTCGGCGGCTAGCAGGGGATAGCGACCAATCTCTGCCAGGTATTGCCGGATGGCGTTATCGACGCTGGCGCTATCATCTGCCTCGCCCTCATCCTCTTCAAACGACTCGTCCACTCCCGCGCTACACAACTCGTCTTCGTCGTAAAATGGCGGATCCAGTTCCTCGACATGGCTGAATGCTCTTTTCGCGATGGCTACCATCTCGCTTTGTCTCCTTCACTACCTCTCATAACCACATACCCACAAACAGGCAACCGTGGAAAGTAACAGGGTCCCTTTCGCACAACCGCGCCTGGTTTCGCCTTCGTGTGCCAGAAGTATGTCTCTATGGCATCCCTCTATTGGACGCCTGAACAACTGGCGGAAAAATTTCGCGGTTGTACCCCCCTGTAGTTCTTTATGGCAAGTTCCATGCCAGAAGCTTCCTATGAATAACTTTTCAGAATAGGCGCACTTCTCGTTTCCTCCGTTCATATTGCTGAGGTAGCCTGCATCTACTCTATAAGGGAAGTTAGATATTTGCGGCAAGATGAAACATATTGACATATGTGAATATCTGGCGGGTATTACGCCGCCTATTTGCCCATAAAAGATTTCGCACGTCTGCGGATTTTTACGCACCTGATACATGCGCATCTCTTTCGGGTTTGGAAGAGGAAACAGGCAGAAAGCGCACGCGATATTCTAAATTGCCAACACCTCACGTTTATTTGGGCAAAGAGATGTGGGGATATCCCAGCTGCGTCCGGAGAGCAGTCCGGGGGACTGAGACGCCTGAGATGCTTAAGACGGCGGATGAAGGCAGCGGGTATCCACTCGCGAAGGAAAGAACGAAGCTATGCAGCTAGATATACAGCACCGTGTTCGGGGAACAATGAAGGCCGCGCATTCCGGGGATGAGGATAGTGCGCAGGTGGGGGCTGACCAGAACGACCGGGGGACGCCATCTCGTACGGTACAGATGTGTCCGCATTGCCATACGCCGCTGTTGCTGGCATCAGAGGAGGTCTACTGTTCTTCCTGCGGCTTCTCGGCCCCCATTGAGAGAGAAGCATCCCGAACACGCCGCCGCTCCGCTGATAGGTCGTCCGTCTGGATTGACCCGGCCTATATGCGGCATAATTTCGTCTCGGAGCGAGCGCAGCATACTCCACTTCCAGCGCCTATTTCGTCTCCTTCTCCCTCCGCCAGTTCGCCCATACCGCAGCGAGCCTCTCGCGATGATCTCCAGAAAAGCGCGGCACGTGTGCGTCCGAAATATCCCTACACATCCGTTGAAGCGAACGGCGACGTCACTCGCATCCCTACCATTCCAGAGGCACAGCAGCAGGCATCACCCGTGTGGCAGTACGAATCGCCCGATTACGAGATCGAGAGCAGTATCTCCTCGCTCTCCCTCGTGGTCTCAGACCAGCCCACGCGGCCTGAAATTGAGCAGCCAGCGGACCCTTCCCCGCGTATTCCTGATCTACCGACCCGGCCCGAAATCGAGCAGCCAGGTAATATCTCTCCTGTCTCCCGCTTTATTCCCAACCTGTCGGCAAAGCCTGATCTTGTCAGCCCGTCGTATCCTGTAAATGAGATCGCTACACTGCCTCCACCACCGATCGTGCTGTCAAACGTTCGTGAAACAGAGCGCGACGCACGACTCAACGATGCGCCTACGCTGGCGCTCATCCCTGCCAACCAGACTCATCTGCCCATGCCTGTGCCTGAGTACGTACCCGGCACGCTGTCCTCCTGGACGGCTGGTGGCGCAACGGAATCAGCCTTTGCGCGCCGGATCGCCGATCCATCGCGGCGCAGATATCCGAAAATCGCCGCCATCAAACTCAATCCGCTTGATCGCGTGCGCTGGTGGCTGCTGCATCCAGGCCGCATCGAATTTGTGCTCTGGCTGGCTGGCACCGTTCTACTGATCTCCGTAACATGCATTTTTCTGTTGACCACCGCTTTCAGCTTCGGCTGGATCACCACCGGATCGTTGAGCCACTTCATCTCCTCATCGGGTAGCAATGGCGCGACCGTCAGCCAGTCCTCCTTGCCAACTGTCGTGACCTCCTCCGGCTTGAAACTCGATCTATTGGAGCACGGCCCCCTGCTCGCCGGGCAACCCATCACTCTGCGCGGAGAAGGATTTAGCAGGAATGGCCACATTGTCCTGACCTATGATCAGTGGCAGACATTTACGAGCCAGGACGGGGGAACAGGCATGGTGCAGGCGGATGTCCACGGCGCATTTACCATCAAACTGCTATTAGGCACCGGCGCTAACTGGTACGCGGGTATGCACCAGATTGAGGCGCGTGATCTCGTGACCGGCCATCTGGCTGCCGTGCAGTTCATGATCTCTAACGGGCCATTTGGCAAGGGAGGCAGCAGCACCCCGGCTCCAACTGGTCGCGGTGGCACGCCCTCGCCTACTCATGGCACTCCTGGCGCGCAGGGGACACCTGGTACTCCTGGTACCGGCCCTGGCACCATTCCCACGCCGGTAGGTCAGACGCCCGTGCCCATTACTCCTACCGCGACGGTGCCAGTCACGCCCATTCCGGCCACGCCGACGCCTACCCAGCCCCCGGCCACACCGACTCCGGTAACACCCACACCGGATACCACGCCTCCCGCCGCTGGCACACCCACTCCCGGTACCTCGATCGGTACCGATGACGCATCCGGCGTGTTAGTTGGCGCGAACGTGCCCTTGATGGTTGGCGCAACACATGGACTGCCGTGGCTCTGGCTCCTCATTCCCGGCTACGCCCTTGCTATGCTCCTGCTCGGCCTTGCCGGTGTCCTGCACAAACATCGCCAATAATTCGCCTGTCTCTATCGCTTCATGTTTCAAAAGCATTTGGTACCTCTTATATACTAAAAGGTAGTGGTGATAATTTTCCTGTCTTCAGGTGGTGAAACATTGGTGGAAGAGAGAAGAGGAGAGCGCATATGCAATATACCAGTGGCAGCAGCCGTGCTACATCAATAGATCACGAGTATTCGATTCCTCAATACGAGACTGAGCGCCCCTATGTCGTTGTCGTTGATGATGACGAGTCGATCTTATCCGTAGTCATGCTACTTCTGGCGACCGAGGGCTATACCGGCGTTGGCTTCACAGAGAGCGAACAGGTGTTGCCCTTTCTGGAAGAGATGGGCAAGCGCGGCGAGCAGCACCTGCCAACCCTCATAATTCTGGATTTAATGATGCCTCGTGTCTCCGGTTATGAAATTGCCGCCGCGCTTTCGCAGAACGAGTCCTACAAGCATATCTCTATCCTGATTATGACGGCGGATGCCCGTATCTGCGACAAAAACGCTGTTCCCGGTGCGGATGACTGGCTCAGCAAACCTTTCCACATCGACGCCCTCATCAAAAAACTAGAGCACTACCTCGCCCCCGTGTCCATTAGACGCTAGCCAAAGGGAGAGGACAAGCATCGCATTGTCCTCTCCCTTGTATTTCTATCCATTCCATGCTATACTTTAAGCAGGCAGCCGGTATTTCCCTTCTGTATTGTCCTCCTCAACCTTCCTCGTTCAATCCTTCTATGAGATTCTGATGAAACACGATTACGACCCCTCGCGTATTACGCGATTCGCGGCGCACGTGCTTGGCAAGCCGCTCTACCCCTACCAACAGGAGATTGCCGAAGCTATTCTGGCCTCGATTCTGAGTGGGGCGGGAAAAATCTTCACCGTCATGCTGGCGCGACAGATGGGCAAAAACCAGCTTTCCGCCGTGCTCGAAGCCTACCTGCTCACCTGTATGCCGGAGGGAACGATTGTCAAAGCCGCTCCCACTTTCACGCCGCAGATCCTCAACAGCCGCCTGCGCCTGCTCTCGCTGCTCGACACGCCCTTCACGCGAGACCGCATCTGGACGAGTTCCGGCTACGTGCTCGGCCTCGCGCCACAATCCGACTCTGCCGTGCTGCGCGCACATGCCGGGCCGCGAGTCATGTTCTACTCCGCGGGTCAGGAAAGCAACGTCGTTGGCGCTACTGCCGACCTGCTGCTGGAAATCGACGAGGCCCAGGATGTCTCGCCAGAGAAGTTCGACCGCGATTTCAGACCAATGGCCGCTGTGAAAAACGCGACCACGATTTTGTATGGCACTGCCTGGTCCGACGATACCCTGCTGGCGCAGCAGCGTGCTTCAAACCTCGCCTGGCAGCAGCAGACGGGTGAGCGCCGCCACTTCGAGTACGACTGGCGCACCCTCGCCGCCCTCAACCCGGCCTATCGCAGCTTTGTCGAGCAAGAAATCGCTCGCCTGGGGGCCGACCACCTCGCCATCCAGACGCAGTACTTCCTACGCCCCATCAGCGGCGCTGGCTACTTCCTCAATCCCTTGCAGCGCACGCTCTTACAGGGCAGTCATCGCTGGGAAGATGTCCCCGTGTTGGGAAGGTCGCAGGAGGGCTGGTACGTCGCAGGCATGGATGTTGCCGGGGAGGAGCGCCCGGCCCACGGCGTCACGAACGCCTCACAGCAGATGACAACCCAGGCAACTCACATGGGACACACCCGGCGTGACAGCACCGTCATCACCATCGGTCGCGTCTCCCTCAACGAACTGAACCTGCCGCAGGTGGAGATCGTGCATCAACAGTGGTGGACGGGTATGCCGTACCTGGAACAGTACGCGGCCACCGTTGCGCTGGCGGAGCAGTGGGGTCTACGCACCCTCGTCGTCGACGCCACCGGCCTCGGCGCGGGGCTGGCCTCGCTGCTCAGCAATCGCCTCGGCGACGAGCGTGTCCAACTCTTCACCTTCACGCGACCGGGCAAATCCCGGCTGGCTTACCAGTTGCTCGCGCTCATCAACAGTGGACGCCTCAAGCTTTACACCGCCGGGAGCGCTCCTGCACCTCTCGCGGAAGAGTGCTGGCGACAACTGCGACTGGCGCGCTATCGCCTGCCAGCCCCCGAAGTCCTCGACTTCTACGTTGACCCTACCGATGGCCACGACGACTTCCTCATGAGTCTCGCCCTGCTCACCGAAGCCCTCAACACCCTCTCCGCACCCGCCGCCTCCGTCCTGGTTCGCCCCAGAAGATTATACGAAGAGGAGGGGAAATTTTGAAAACCCGGTGGCGGGATACACAGGCATTGGCTTAAGGGGTGCATCCAGCAGGCCACCCGCAAGGGGTGGCCCTACTATACACGGCTTGGCTCTGTGAGCCTCACTCCTGGCGTAGCGTATATAGTAGGGCCACCCCTTGCGGGTGGCCTGCGGTGAGGGGTTACGCCGATTTCCCCTCCTCGAACACCTCTGCCCGTTTCTTTTGCAGGTAGGCGCTCCAGCGCAGCAGGATGAACATCGCGGCGCTGACGAGCAGCAGGGCGAACACCTTGTAGAGCGAGGGCAGGGAAAGCGCGAGGATACCCAGCGCGCACGTCACGCCGTAGAGCAAGAGGCAAATCTGGCGCGGATTTAGCCCGCCGAAGAGCAGGCGATAATGCAGGTGGGTGAAGCGGGCGTGCATCGGCAGCAGGTCGCGCTGCATCGGATGCTGCCCCCGCCGCAGGCGGTTGACCATCACCCAGGCGATATCGAGGATGGGAATGCCCAGCACCATCAGGATCAGCGCGAACTTCGCCCCACCCATCACGGCCAGCACCGCCAGCCCGATGCCGAGAAATTGCGATCCACTGTCGCCCATGATGATCCTGGCTGGATTCCAATTATGGGGCAGGAAGCCCGCCGTTGCTCCGGTGAAGATCGCCGCCAGCGTGGCAATGCTGTACTGGCGCAGGGAAAAGCTGATCACGGCGATAAACAGCCCGGTGATTGCCACAATGCCGGTCGCCAGTCCATCCAGCCCATCAATGAAATTGATGGCGTTCATCATGCCCACGATCCAGAACCACGTGAATAGCACGGCGGGTATGGCCAGCCAGGACAGGATGGGCGCGTGAATAAATAGCGTCAGCGTCGATTGCTGGTACCAGGGGAGCCGGGGATTGTAAGCTCCGACTCCGTGTGCGAAGGGGTTATGGATGCCGAAGAACAACACGCCGTGAAAGACGTGCAACCCCGGCCCCAGCAAAATGAGTACCGCGACCGTCTGGGCGATCATCTTGGGCAGCGGCTTCAAGCCTTTGACATCATCATAGGCATGAACTGTAACGATAAGCAGCGATGCAATCACCAGCAGCACATAAATTACCAGTTCTTTCGGATACTGATGTCCCAGAATCGTTTCGACCGGCTGCGAGGCCAGAGAAGGAGCATAGAAAATCATGGATATGAGCAAGAAGGCAGCAAAAATCGCCAGACCCCCCAGGCGCGGCGTTGCCTTCTCGTGAATCTTCCCCTCTTTTACCGCCTCTACCCAGCCAAAGCGGTAACACATTTTTTTGACCAGCAGTGTCAAGCAATACGCGCATAGAAAAGCCAGGCTGCCAATCAAGAAAATACGGATACTTTGAGGAATGGCAAAAGAGGGTGGTAGAGGCAGAATCCGTTCAATAGGCATAGCAGACACAGTCCATCCTTTCCGGCAGCTCCAAACATAGCCCTTTGTCCTTGCACGAATTATAGACAAAGAAAGCTCCTTCTACAAGTAAACAGGAAAAAGTAGGTACAATGGGGGACACGACTCCCTCCGTTGTTTCGTACCCTCTAACGTGGTACAATGCGTTGCATTGGCGCAATGTGCATAATTATCAATTTTTAGAATGCTCGCCCCTATTTTTTGGATGACAGGTTTAAGGAGAGAACCCATGCCACGAGGACGCAAAAGACCTCCACAGGAGAGTGTCGATAGTATTTTATTGGCGATGAGCCGCCGCGAAGACCTTGACGATGATACCCTATCACGCTATCTCGATCTATTAGATGAAGAATGGCTCCGGGGAGCGCGAGAAAAAGTGCTCCACTTGCTGCGCACTAATGATATTTCTGCCCACTCCGCGGCTGTGCTCATTCTCTCCGAACTGGCGACCGAGGATGATCTGGAGGACATGGAAGACTTCGTTGCCGACCCGACCGTGACCGATCTGGCAAAGCTGACGCTGGCTCCCATTCTGAAGGACCTCGGCTCCGAAATGGCCGACGACGGCATCCTGCTCTATCTCAATGATCCCGAAGCCGCCATGCAGCAGATGCAGATGCGCCTGCTGGAACTGGTGGGACAGAGCGAACTGGGCGTGGAGTCCATTCTGGAGGACGTGCTGGAGATGCCGTTGGAGCGCCGCCTCGCCTTTATTGGCTGGCTCGGCAGCAGCCACGACCCACGGGCAGCCAATTTGCTGGTTCCCCTGCTGGAAAATTCCTCGACAAAGGTAGCGGAAGCCTCCATTGAGGCGCTCGAGGAGCTTGGCACGATAGCGGCGCACCAGGCTATTCCGGCCCTCAACTATCTCATCGGTAACAGCTCGAATCGCGCCGTCAAACAGCGTGCGCGGGCCGCGCTGGGACGGCTCACCATGCAATCGGTGCCGGGCATCGAAAACGAGGCGCTGCAAGCCAAACGCTTGCAACGCCTGCCGCTCTACGAATCGCGGGTGAGCTTCATCGACGGCGTCGGCTCGCAAATGATTATGCTCTCCTGGCGTCGTCCCGATGGCCTGCTCAAGGGCGTCAACATGCTCTACCAGGATCAATGGGGCATCAAGGACTGCTACGGCACCGACGAAATGGATGCCGATCACTGGTCGTCTCTGGTGGGTCAGATGGATGAACAGGGCTTCGGCAGCTTTCTCGTTCCCGTCGAGTACGCACGCGCCCTGATAGCGGAAGCGCGGGTGGTCAATAAGCGCACGCGCCATCGCCTACCCATCGCCTTCGCCATCTGGCGTCCCTTCATCGAGGACGAGGAACCGCTTCCAAAGGGCGCTCTCGCCCAGCCGACAGCCGTGGAGCCTGTCGCCTTCTCGCCGGAGGTAGAACGACTGGCGCAGCGCGGCGATACCCTCTATGATATGGCCGAGTTCTCCTCCTGGCTCTTTGAGCCATTCGAGAGTCTCCAACCATACATCAATCGTTACTGGACGAACTTCGCCCTGTCAGAACTCTCGCTGGACGAGCAGGGGACACGCGGGCGTGGCCGCAAGCGGGGGCGCGGCAAAACCATGCCGAAAGAGCAGGTGCAGTACCTGGAAGACATCATCAGCGAGGCTTTGGCCGACCTCGCCGACGAGCCGTGGCGCAGCATCTACGAAGCGCGCCTGCGCCGCCAGGCCATGCTCTTCAAATTCTCGCACCGCGAGCGCGATCTTGAACTGGTGCGAGCTGTAGCGACTGCTGTACATCCCGCCTCCGGCATGGCTCCCACGGAACAGCCTTTCCTGCGCAACATGATGCGTCTCTCCATCCAGCAAGGTCCCATTCGCCTGCTGGCCGAAGCCCTGGAAACCGGCCAACTCGGCAACGTCCCGCTCGGCCTTTTCCCCATCGAAGAAGAATAGACATGAGGAGCACATGCGTGCTTATTCCTCTTCGAGGGGAAACCAGAAGTCGTAGGGGCGATGCCTTGAGGCCGTCCGGGGAGGCTCGCTGGGGGCGAGAGACGGGGAGACGGCCAGAGACGCACGCCCGTGAGAGCCGACCTTCCAAGAGGGGGCGGGCGAGCACAAGGCATCGCCCCTACGATTTCTCCCTCATGGACGCAGAGTCGCTACTCATTCCTCACCACAAGGGGTTCATGACCAGGCCCGTAATCAGCTTCGGGTAGAAATAGGTCGATTTCTGCGGCATCAATTCGTCGGCCTTCGCCACCTCGCTGATCTGCCTCACCCGCGTTGCGTTGAGCAACAGCGCCGCCTGTGCTTCGTCCCGCGTGACCGCTTGCAACGCCTCTTCCGCGTCGTGAACATAGTATACGTTCTGACCCGCCGTGATATCCGCCTCGCTCAGCCCAAGCAGCGCTTCCAGCACCAGTTTGTGCGCCACAGCCACGTCCAGTTCGTTCCAGGCAGGCGCGTGTCCGCTCTGCGCCACGTGGCCCCTGCCCTGCTCGTTCAGGCTCAGCAGCCACGTCTGTTCTGGCGTGCGTAGAACCAGCGACGGTGCCTGCTGCCCGCTCTGCGCTAACTGCTTAAGCAATGCTTCGCCGTCCACCGTTAGACCCAGCTCCTGCACCGCGAAATACTGCTCAAGATTCTGGCGCGTGAGCTGGCTCAATGCCTGCTCGCTCAGTCCGTGCAGCAGCCGGTGCGTTGGCAGCACCAGCATCCCCGGATCATCGATATCAACCAGCGCCATCATCACGTAGTTCGCCGCGTCCTCGGTATCTGCGGCATCCTTGAGCCGCTCGCGTACCTCTCTGCGATAGTTCAGCGCGGTCTCATAGCGATGGTGGCCATCGGCTATAAACAATTGACGCTCGGCAAAGAAATCCTGGATAAGGGTAATCTGCTCTTCATCTGTAATTGGCTGCAACAGGTGCTGCTCCTGCGCCTCGTCGGTGATCGTCACCTCCGGCTGTGCGGCATAGCGGGAGAGCAGGCGGCGAATGCGCCCCTGTGGGTCTTCATACAGCGTCATTAATGGGCTGAACTGGGTGGCCGTCGCTTGCAACAGGTGCAGCCGATCATCTTTGGGTTTGGACAATGTGCGCTCGTGCGGCAGCACCACCTTCGCGCTCCACGGTTCCAGCCGTACCCGCGCCAGCAAGCTCGTGCGCGTATACGTCTGCCCTCCATGCATGAAGCGCTGCTGGTACAGATAGAAGGCCGGACGCTCGTCCTGCCCCAGCACGCCATTGTATCGCCACTCCCCGTAGGTTGCCGCCGCACGGGTATAGCGAGTGTTCAGCCCGTGATCCCCCGGCTCCCCCTTCGTCAATTCCAGGCGAATGACATTATAGGGACTGCGCGCATAATACGCCTCCTGCGCCTTTGAGGAAATCACATCAAACGGCGGCGTCACCACCTGCGCCAGGTCGCCCACCGCCTCGCGATTATATCGTATGCCTCGTAATGGTTGAACTTCTGCCATATATTCCTCCACTCTTTTGCTTTGCTTATCGATCATGCCATGCCATAAAAAACTGGCCCAGACGTGTCATTCTGAGCGCCGCGAAGAATCTGGTGCCGCTTCGCTTGAGCACGTGGCTCACGGAGATTCTTCGCGGCGCTCAGAATGACATGCGAGAGGCTCTTTTTTATGGCATATCATATCAGGCACAAATAAACTCAAGGTCTCGTCGCTCATTGTATCACCTCTTCGCTACTGCATTGCCAACGACCGAAAAACTGCCTGCTTTCCAGTTCCAAAATATAGAAAATTTGTTCCAAAAAACCCTTGACAATTCCGTCAGGATAGGGTAATATTCATCTTGCGAAGAACAAATGTTCAAAACTGAATATCTCCCAACCCCCATTCTACTCTCCATAATTGTCCTCTTTTCTAGCGGCTGGGTTATCCTCCCCCCTTCTCCCTCGCCCAGCCGCTGCCGGGGCATGAACCTTCTCGCCCTCTATGCCTTTCACACTCTCAACC
>DASTKE010000739.1:0-4823 GCA_035716105.1 Ktedonobacteraceae bacterium
TCAGGCATTTACGTCGATGACGACGCGGCCACGTGTTTGCCCTTTCACGATTTCCTGGCTCAGCCTGGGTACCTCGGTCAGCGGTACCACCTGCGTGATGCGACTCAAGGCGTCCGGCAGGAGATCGTGTGCCAGCCGCTCCCATACTGCCAGTCGCTGCTGTTGGGGATAGTTTACCGATTCGACGCCAAGCAAGCTCACGCCGCGCAAAATAAAGGGGAAAACGGTCGTATTCAGTTCGTTGCCTCCGGCGAGACCACAGGCGGCGACACTGGTTCCATAGGCCATTGAGGGCAAAAGCGAGGCCAGCGTCTCACCCCCCACAGTGTCTACCGCGCCACCCCAGCGCTCCGAATCGAGCGGCTTGCGCCCTGGATTCGCCACGCGCCCGATCACTTCCTGTGCTCCGAGCGAACGCAAATATTCCTCCGCGTCCTCGCTGCCGGTTGAGGCGACAACGGGATAGCCTAGCTGCGCGAGAATGGCAACGGCCACACTGCCCACACCGCCTGTCGCGCCCGTCACGACCATCTGGCGCTCCGCGGTCAACTCGCGCAGCCCCATCTTTTCCAGCGTCATCACACAGAGCATGGCCGTAAAGCCTGCCGTACCAATGCCCATCGCCTGCTCCTGGCTCAAGCCTTCAGGCAGCGGCGTGAGCCAGTCAGCCTTCACACGAGCCAATTGCGCGTACCCCCCCCAGTGCCGCTCGCCCACACCCCAACCCGTCAACAGCACATTATCACCCGGCTGAAAGCGGGGAGATTGCGACTCCTCCACGGTACCGGCAAAATCAACGCCCGGTATCGCCGGGTAGTCGCGTATGATCTTCCCCAACCCTGTAACCGCCAGACCATCCTTGTAGTTCAGGTCGGAGTAGGCGACGCGCACCAGCACATCCCCCTCCGGTAAAGCGCTCTGCTCAAGCTGCTCTAACGCAGCCTGTACCTTGCCATCAACCTGCTTGAGCACAAGTGCTCGAAACGTAGCATTTGGAGCCATAGTTCCTCCCCCGGACACCGCGTGTCCGTCCTCTCGCTTTTTCGGTCACTATACAACATTGCTATTACAGCTTGCCATAAAAAACTGGTCCAGACGTGTCATTCTTCGCTGCGCTCAGAATCTGAGTGAGCCACCAGGTCGAGCAAATCGGCACCAGATTCTTCGCTGCGCTCAGAATGACACGTCTGGACCAGTTTTTTATGGCAAGCAATACGTCTTCGGTCGCCAGTAGATAGAAGCTCTTCTGTTTGCCCATCCCTATACTGGTGATGTCAGTATCACACGGGCAAACGCCGCGGGTAGTGACACAGCGTATTTCGCACTACATACTATAACAAGACTGTATACAGAAGAAAGGAAACCTACATCATGGTTAAAACCCTGGCAACCGCCGTCGCGGAGAGAATCAAAATCGCGAACAACGCCATCGAAGACAGCATCTCGAACACAGCCGGGCACAAGGGTCTCAAGTTCTGGCTGCTGGTCACAGTTCCCGCCGTCGTGGCTATCTCCGGTATCGCTGGCGGTACCTACCTCGTTATCCGCCGCCGCTCGCAGCGCTAAAAAGCCGAGCACCGAACAGAAATACGTTGAGGGAAATGCATGTGCATTTCCCTCAACGTATTTCTGTTCGGCCAACGCGATCATCCACAAATTTTTGCTGATTCTCCTTATGAGCTATCCTTGCCAGGCGCGATGATGAGATTGTGTTCAAGAATGTCCCCTCGATTCAGGTCTGTTTCAGGAATTTGTTAGCCTCATTTCAGTTCCCTGCACTATAACATGCTCATGATACAATATGGAGGGCATAGATGTTGAGAGAGCTTGCGCCTGGAAGAGCGAAGGAGGCGAGATACCATGCGGATGCACGCGCCCCGGGGCATTGAATGAGTGAGGAATTGACAAAAGCGCACATTCTGATTGTTGATGATGATAGTCGAGTTACCAGCGCCCTGCGCCGCACGCTCGCCTACGAGGGCTACCAGGTCTCCACGGCGGCGGGAGGCGAGGAGGCGCTGGCCCTCGTTCGCAGCCACATACCCGACCTGATCATTCTCGACCTGATGTTGCCCGGCATCGATGGCCTCGAAGTTTGCCGCAGGCTGCGCGCCGCCGGAGACATGGTCGGCATCCTCATGCTCACCGCTCGCGACGCCATCGCCGACCGCGTGGTGGGGCTGGAAACCGGAGCCGATGATTACCTGGTAAAGCCCTTCGCCTCAGAGGAGCTGCTGGCGCGAGTCAAAGCGTTGCTCCGCAGGCGCACGCCGCCGGATGTGCTCCGCGAGCTGCTGCGCTTTGCCGATCTCGAATTGGATACGGCTACGCGGCAGGCTCGGCGCGGGCAGCGCGTCATTGAACTGAGCACCACCGAGTACGAACTGCTGGCGCTTTTCATGCGCAACCCGCGCATGGTGCTGACCCGCTCACTGCTGATGGATCGCATCTGGGGCAGCGATTTCGAGGGCGGTCCCAACGTGCTTGAGGTCTATATCGGACATTTGCGCAACAAACTGGAGCAGGACGGTGAGGCACGCCTGATCCAGACGGTGCGCGGCGCGGGCTACGTCCTGCGCGCAACCGAATAGGGAGCGGCAACCATGTATCTTCCCCTACAACTTCGCCTTACGCTTTTCTCAACGCTCATTGTGGCCCTTGCCCTCGCGTTCTTTGGCGCTATCGTCTACAATCAGGCCGCGCAGCGCGCCTACAGCGACCTCGATACAAACCTGAGCACCCGCGCCCATACTGTACAACTTGGCAAAGACCTCGGGGCAATGTCTGCCTCTTCATCTCCCCTTGCCCTGCCAGGAGTCGATGGGCTGTCAACCGATGGAGTGGCCATTGAGGTGCTGGACAACCATCTGAACCTGCTCGCCTCCAACACGCTCCCTGCAACGCAGCCCTACAATACAACTGTCACCAGTCTCAATTCCAGTCCTGTCCCCTGGGATGCACAGGCAGCACGCTTGATACTGCAACACCCAGGCCCTGTGAACGATTCTCCCAGGGGTATGTACAGCACAATCACTCAGCAGGGCCAGCGCGTGCGCGTCTACACCATGCTAAGTAATGATTTCGGGCAGGAGCACCTCATCCAGACAGCGCGGTCAGAGCAAGATATCGAGCAATCGCTGAGCAGCCTGCGCACCCTGCTGTTGCAGGGCGCTGCTCTTGTACTGGTGCTGGTGTTCTTCGGCGGCTGGCTCCTGACCTGGGGAACGCTGGTCGCCGTGCGCCGCGTGACGCGCACAGCACAGCGCATCAGCGCCTCGCGGAACTTCAGCCAGCGCGTCCCCGCCACAACTACTGTTGGCCGCGACGAACTCAGCACGCTTGCCGCCACCTTCAATGAGATGCTGGCAAGCCTGGAAGCGGCCTACCAGCGCCAGCAGCGCTTCGTTGCCGACGCCTCACACGAGTTGCGCGCCCCCATCACCTCGATTCGCTGCAACCTCGATCTGCTGGCAAAGGCTTCCGACCTGCCGCCCGCAGAAACACAGGCCGCACTCTCCGACGCGCAAGCCGAAGCCGACCGCATGAGCCGCCTCGTCAACGACCTGCTCACCCTCGCCCGCGCCGACTCCTCCTCTGTGGATACCAGTGTAGACACCAACCAGCACCTACAACAGGCAAACAATACAAGAGCCTATGGCTATAAGAAAAGCGATGGAGCACAAGTAATCGATCTCGATAGCCTGCTGTTGGAAGTCTTTCGCCAGTATCGACCGGTTGAGAAGGCTGAGGGGGACGAGCAAGAGCGGAAGCGAGGGCCACGCCTGGTGTTGCAACATATCACGCCAGCCAGAGTACGTGGCGACGCCGATCAACTGAAGCAGGTGCTGGTCGCCTTGCTGGATAACGCGCTCAAATACACGCCCTACGAAGGAACGGTCTCGCTCTTCCTCACAACCGACAATACCTACGCGCTGCTCAATGTGAGCGATACCGGCATCGGCATCCAGCCTTCGGACCTGCCACACATCTTCGAGCGCTTCTACCGCGCTGACTCCTCGCGCCCCCGCGACAGAGGCGGCAGCGGCCTCGGCCTCGCCATCGCACAAAGCATCGTCCAGGAGCATCAAGGCACCATCGAAGTTGAAAGCACGCCAGGGAAAGGCAGCACATTTATTGTGAGATTGCCACTAATCAACGAAGTGTAAAGAGTGAGACAGCGTACAGTGATTGGCGCTCGCCAATCACTCTGTACGCTGTCTCACTCTTTACACTTCGTTGAGAAAAGCCTTCACTATGTCGATAAACTGGTCAAATTGCTCGCCATGACGTTCGTGATGCATGAAGTGGCTGGCATTCTCAAAGGTGACGAGTCGCCCATGCTTCCAGGCGGCTGCAATCTTCTCCGCCTCCTGCTGAGAGATGCCTGCGCCCCGGCTGGTATCTCCTGTAAGCAGGAGGATTGGGCATTCGATGCGCTCAACGGTTCCGCGCCAGGGCGAAGGGGCAGGAATGGGCGGGACAACATCAAGCACAGCTAGATTGAACTGCGCCTGGGCCTCTAGATGCGTCATCAACTCTTCTTCGGGCCAATCAGATGTGCCAGGGGGCAAGAACTGGTCGGAGGAGGCCGCACGCTCCGCAAACGATTGTGTTCTGAGCGCCCTGTGCCAGGCTATCCAAGAGTCGCGCCATGCGGTATATCCCGGCCACGGCTCACCTCCCTGTTCAGCCATCTGCGGGCGCGCAAATTGCGAGGACTGCCCGGAAGGCTCGCGCCAGGAAGCGTCCTCAAGCACAACGGCGCGTACCAGTTGCGGGTAGTCGGCGGCAACCTGCGCCGCCGTCAGCGCACCATTGGAGAA
>DASTKE010000740.1:0-4228 GCA_035716105.1 Ktedonobacteraceae bacterium
CAAAAAAGGTGATGAGCACACGCTCTAACCTGCGCAATACAGTTCCCTGATGCTTGTCGTTTGCCAACATCATCGCCTCCTGCGTTTAACACACTGCTTGATTACTCTGAACTTCCGATTCTCTTGAAGGCAACAAGAGCAGTGAGTGCAGCAACTAGCGGCCACGCTGGAATATTGACAACGACACGTCCATCCCTGTCTGCCACCATGAGAAGATGGAAACGATTTAATCTGCCGAGAAAACTATCGTTCTCATTGCCTTTTACTGTCCCTAATATCGAGATCAGGCGTGCGCTTCTGGCTGCTTTTTCCTGTGACATAGGGCCTCCTCTTAACTTTTATTGTAAACGAAGTTTGCATACCTCAAAGCGGTAGACGGATTCGCCGTACTGCTCCCAGATGCGCTGGAAGAGGGATTTCACCTCTGGCTCGAAGCCGAGCAGGTAGCGCCGGGGGTGGACTTTTTCAAAGCGCGGGTCTTGCTCGACGAGGTTGAGCATGTCCATAAAAAAGGTCTCTACATCGGTCATCACGCTGAGACGACCACCAGTTTGTAAGGACGTGGAGATGCGGTCGAGGAAGTCGGTGTTGAACAGTCTGCGTTTGCGGTGTCCGGGCTTGCAGTGCGGGTCAGGGAAGTGCAGGTACACGGCCCGCAATGAGTCGGGACGCAGCAAGGGGTAGAGAAATTGGAGGTCGGCGTTGATGAATTTGATATTGCGTAATGCAAGCAAAGAGGCGGTCTCAACCGCTCGTGAGAGGGCTTTGCCGGAGATATCAAGGCCGACGAAGTTGGTAGCGGGCGCTTTCGCCGCCAGCGAGCAGAGGTATTCCGCGCTGCCACAGCCGATCTCAAGCTCCAGGGGATGCGCGTTGGCGAACAAATCCTGCGAGGTCACGGTTGGCAATGTTTGCCAGTGCTGGAACAGGGTCTCGGCTCGGTAGCGCACAAGATAGGTATGCAGCGCCTGCTCATCACGTATATCCGCTTTTGCATAGCGTAAAAAGGTTCTTCTCGGCATATGTCTTCACTCAACTCCGCGGTAATTGCTCAAACAATGCTATTCTATCACACCTCCTTTCCAGACATATTTGGCCGGTTGCTCTCCCTCGGCGGCGTTTTTGCGGTCGTAGGATCCTGGTTGATCTTCGCGGGGGTCAAGATATGCACAAAACACCTACATATGAATGCTTAAGGAAATTCTGATGACTCGCAGCGTATTTCTAGAGAACAGAAAGGAGTCTACAATGTACTATCGTATAGCGGTTCGCATGGATACATCATCTACGTGGAAGTGGAAATCAACAATACTGGCATCGCTTGGGGCTGTATTCGGCTTTCTCCGGCTCTATCGCACAGTGCCACGAGATTACCTGCGCGTGTTCTCCTCCTGCACACGGGAGGCAATGGGCGAGCAGCTGGCGCAAGAGAACAGCGGGCAGGAATCAAACTCAGTCATGGTAGAGCAGTTCCTGCGTGACAGGAAGATCAGTTCGCGAGAGATCGTGGGAGAAACGGCGGCACATACAATGGCAGGAAGCCAGCGCCGAACAACCACCGCCGTCCTGCCCAGACTACCTTATGACGATATATATGGAGCAAATAAAACAACACGCCCTCTGTACGAGGAAGGCTTGAGCGCATTGGATAGAAAGCGGCTGGAGATGGAGCGCGGCGCGGGAGGAGACCACGATACGCCTTACACCTTCGCGCTGCCACACTCTACACCGCAGACCCTGGCATGGGTAAGGATCTTCGTGCGCGTCCAGAATGGTGAATTGCAGCCGTGAAAGCAGGGGCAAGGCGGAACGTTGTTCGTTCTGCCTTGCAAGCTGCTATTGCCGCCAATCGACCTCGGCAATCTGTCCCCCGGCAATGGTCACGCTGTTAGCGGCTTCGGTCTCGCTCTTCCAGAGGATATAGTTTCCGGCAGGCAGTGAGGGGAAGATACCGGCGAAAACGGAACGCCCGTTGAATCGGCGTTCCCAGATGGCCGTATGGGTGCGGTGCGCATCGTTTCCCCACGGGCTGATCTCGATCTCCTTGCCGCAGAATTCCGCCCCGGTATAGAGCACCAGCGCGCCGATGTCCTGCCCGATATCGAGTACCGCGTGCTCCGTATGCACGCGCTTAGCGTAATGCTCAGCCATGTCCTGACCTTTCTACACTCGTGGTTCTCACTTTATCACTATTGGTGAGATACCCGGTGAGGGGAGAGCACCGGATACCTCTATACTGCTACCTCAGCAAGGCATTCCCCCTATTTCGAGGGAGTGTCGAAGCCGTCGTAAGGCGTTCCCAGGTAGGGAAAAGCGGTCAGGTAGGGCATATTGACGCTGCTGGAAGTCAGGCCATCGGTGACGACGGAGGCTGCCGCGTCTGGCTCGTAGCTGGAGTCGATCAGCGGATAGGTCACACCCGCGATAGCGCGCAGTTCGATGGCTACCACGTCGTCGAAGACCCGGCGACCGTTCGGATAGCCAGCGAGATCGCCTCCCAGAATACCGTAGATGCTCGGATTGCTCGCTGGCGCGATGGCCATGTTCAGTCGCAGCATATCCGCCTGAGTTTTGCCTGTGTAGTTCTGGAAGCCGTTAATCAGGCCCGACGGGATGCCGGTGTGCAAGATGGCTATCAGGTCCGCACGGGCGGCATTGAGACCGGCCAAATGGGGGAAGACGCCAGGATAGAGCACCGGCAGCAGGCCAGCGACCTCCGGGTGCTGCACGTACTCCGCGAACTGGCTATCATTTTTGGGGGGCTGCGAGTTCCAATAGTCCTTCTTGCCCAGCGGAATAACGACCTCGTTGACGAGGGGATTGCCCAGGCGCGAGACCTGCATCCACGGCCCGGTATCCGAACTTCCACCCTGCCCATCGAGCACGTTGGCCTTCTGCCGACTGGCCGAAGTCCAGACGCCAATCACCGAGATGGCACTGCTCGGGTCGGTCGGGTTGGAGCCATCCTTCGTCAGATGTGTCTTGGGTATCTGAAGGGCGATGGAATGGACATTAAGGTTATTGGCACCATTGACGCCTGCTGTGGCGGGACGGGGATCGATGTGCAGGTTCTGGAACGGTCGCAGATCGAGTAGATCGAAGATCGCGCCGAGGTCGACATAGAAGCCCTCGGCTCGCTGCCCGGCAAACACCTTCTCGCCGTTGGAAAGTGTATGAATGGCTTGATTGGCAAGATGTGTATAGTTGGGTGTGGATAGTGGACCAATATTGCAGGGCGGGCAAGCCAGCTTGCTACCTATCACGGTCGATTTTCCATTGGCAACCTTCGTGACGGTATAGAACTGTCGCTTGTTCCAGTTCATGCCATCGATGGCGGTAATCGTACCGGTGTTGTAGAGGAATGTGTTGGGATTGCGCAGTTTCGTCTGGAAACGGAACTGGTAGGTGATCTCGGCAACGGAGTCCGCATCGTTATCGATGTGGATCTCATAGAGGACATCATCGCCAAATTCGTAGAAGTTGGGGCCGCCGTCCGGCTCCTCCAATGGAACGTAGTTGGCGATCAGAGTCACGGTGTCCGCATTGTCTGTGCTGACAAATGCGTAGAGATCAGTACTGTCAGCCACCGGATCTCTGGAAATTTCGGGCGCTTCGCGATGAGACGACATGTGTTTTTTCACCTCATACTTACTTACTTACACGAATTTGCCTCTTGTTCACTGCACTGCTTTCAAGAGGCGCAACACCAGATCAGGGTCGCGATAGACGACTTCCTGTGTGCCAAACAGGAGCGTGATCTCGCCACTGGCAAGATCACTGACGTGGGCCAACAAAGGCCCGGCCATCGTGGCAGCGGACAGTTCCGTCGCCGGAGCCTCCGGTGCCAGCGATTCGGCGGCGGATGTCAAACCGGGCAAGACGGTCAGCCCTGGCACGGAGGCGATCACGCCTGCCGTGGCGACACTGGCCGAAGCCTGCTTGAGAAATCCACGCCGGTTTTGTTTCGCCATGTTGCACTCCTCTCATGGAATGAGAGCTTTCTAGACCGTGTTCCAGAACACGCCCATAGGCCATCTACGGGCCGAGATTGTGATCACGATGAGGTATACGGCAGGCAAGCGCCTTTAGATCATGAATTGCGATGTTTTTTGAATTTTGCAAAGAAAAACCCTGTAGGGGCGATGCCTTGAGGCCGTCCGGGAGGCTGTCCGGGGGACAGAGACGGCCAGAGACAGACGCCCGCGTCCTCTATTAAGACACGGCGGGC
>DASTKE010000741.1:0-3522 GCA_035716105.1 Ktedonobacteraceae bacterium
GCGGAGCCGCAGGCTCCGCAACTGTCAGGCTCAAACCTCGCAAGGGCTAGATTAAGAACTGGGGTGCGCGCTGGCGTCTTCGCGCACCTGTTGCAGGTGAGCACGCATGGCCTCGCGCGCTGCTTCAGAATTGTGCTGTACTATGGCATCGAGTAAACGTTTGTGGTGAATCTGGCCGCGTTCAGAGCCACCTTCTCTGGAAAAAATAAGCTTGCGCTGCTCGCTGAGCAGATCAACGATGGAGTCAACAAGGCTGAGAATGAGAATGTTCTGTGTGCCTTTCGCCAGGGCGCGGTGAAAATCGTTATCGGCAGCGATGAAGGCGTTAGCGTTGGTCAGGTTGTCGTCCATGATATGCACAGCTTCGCGCATGGCAGCGATGTGCTCTTCGGTGGCGCGGGCAGCGGCCAGGGCAGCGATCTCCGGTTCAAGAATCTCCCGCACCTCCACCAGCAGGCGCTGCGAACCATCCGTCTGCCCCACGCGCAACATCAAGCCCAGCGAACGGCGCATGGCGTGGGATGTGCCATCAATGACGATGGTACCCCTGCCCGGTCGCATATCAACCAGCCCCTTCTGAGCCAGGGTCTTCATGGCCTCACGCACCGCCGTTCGGCTGGCATGAAACTGCTCGCCCAGTTCGCGCTCGCTCGGTAAGCGGTCTCCACTGCGAAGCTCCCCACTCAAAATACGCTGCTCGATTTGCTCAACAATTTGCTCAAATACCTTACTTGCTTGCACTGGTGTATAATCCAAGAGAACCGTCCTCATTCTTCTCCGACACTAGTTGGTATGATGAACAGACCAAGTGATGATGCTATCACCAGCATACTGAACAAAGTGGCGTTTGTCAATCCTTTTAGGAAATTTGTCAGAAGATGGAAGAAAACGGAACGTGTAAAAGTAAGACAGCGTATCGAGCGGTTATCTCGTCCTAAACATCCTGCAAGCTTTGTATCTCTCGCTTTAGTTGCTCATTCTCTCGCTTGAGCATGGCGGTTTCTCGCTCTAAGTACTGCTTCTCCCTTTGCAGGCGCTCATTTTCGCGATCCAACGTCTCTCGCTGTTCTTCGCGGTAATCGAGGCGGTCGCGTATTTCGCGGTGTTTGCGGTCCAGTTCATCCACTTGCAGGGTGTGTTCGTGGTGCATACGATCCAGGTCATCTTGCAGGCGGAAGATGCGGTCTTGCGCCATATCCATCTCGATACTCAGATTTTGCATCTCCATCTGGTGCAGTTCGCGCTCAGCATGGAGATCACCGAGCAACTTCTGAATGTAGGGTCCATAACGCCAGCCGAGCAGCGCCGTAGCCAGGTCGCGGTCTGGATGCCCCTCTGGACTCTGCGCCTGCATTCCAAGCAAGGTAGAAACGTCCCAATGCCCCCCAACCAGCAAGCCACCCAGCGCGCTGAGGGCAATGGCGAGCATTTCCGGATCATTCAGCATTTCTGGTCGAGGCGTGAGGCCATAGCCATAGCTATTGATGTTCCTGACGGATTCATAAACGCTCTGTCCTGGCCTGAGCATACTCAGGATGCCCATGACCGCGATGCGCAGTTCAGGTGAAGTGGCCTCATCCTCAAGAATAGTTTCCAGTGTTCTCTCGGCCCCGCTGCCGAGCAGGAGGAAGGAACGGACGATGAGTTCAGAGTAGTCGGGCTGCTCGTAGAGAGCCTGAACCAGGTGCTCTATCACATTCTGTCCGCCAATAAAGAGCAACAGGGCGAGGATGCGTAGAAGTGTGCGCTCGCTCTCTTGCTCTTCGACATGCGCCAGCAGGGCCGGTATCATCTCCTGCATGGCAAATTCCTGCCGCGCTTCGTCATCGATACGTTCCAATAGCAGGACCAGCGCCATTGCTACGTCCTGCGGTTCGTCGCTAACGAGGTGCTGCACCAACCCATCCTGTATCACCGTGGCGGGCATCTGGTGCAGAATGCTCAGGGCCGCGTCCCGCCGCGCCAGATCGTTCGTATCACTGGACGCCGCCCAGATGAAGGGAAAGGCGGGTGCGCCGATGTGCGCCAGAATGCGCCGGGCCGTGGTAGCAATGGAGAGATCATTGTCGGTAATCAGAGTGCTTACCGGTTGTACTGCTGGCGCGCCAATCTTGACCAGCGTCGTCTCCGCGCCCCACTGCCGCTCCGTTTCGCGTAGAGCCTGCAATAGCTCATCTAGCACACCGATGACGCCATCATCGGTACGTTGGAGGCGTAGCAGCGCTTCAGAGACGCCATCGACCAGGTGCGCGTCTTCCAGGCCACTCAGCAAAGCGGGCAAGCTGACATCAACCAGCAGGTTAGTAAGCGCATCCAGCAGCACCTCACGCGCAATGGGCGAAAGTGGGACGCCAAAGCACTGCACCACCTGCTCCAACACTTCGGGCCTCTGCCGCACCAGCGCCACAATCACCCGTTCCGCCTGTTTTTGCGCGTCAGGGTGGTAGTCTGAAAGGCCAGAGAGCAGGGGCAGTAGAATATCAGGCCCAAATTGCGGCAGGATGGAGGCGGCGGGTGTATCGCGTTCCGGGTCGCTCAACAGGTGAATCAGCGGCGGTATGGCTTCTGGATAGTTCAACAGTAAGCCGGAGACGACGCGATTCCACGATGGGCGGTCCAATACTTCCAGCAGAGCGGGGACAACGATAGGGCCGGGCATGGAGGCCAAAGTCTGGTGAATATAGCCATTCAAGCGATCATCCGTGTCGAGCAGGTGATATACCAGCACCTGCGCCGCTTCGGCCCCCTCTTCGCCCAGAATCAGCATCAACTGCTCGGCCAGTACATCGCTGCCTACCGCCAGCGCTTCGATTAATTGCTCACCTGGGAACGGCACCATGCACAGGATGGCGCGGCGCAATCGTTCCAGGGTAACGGGGTCTTCCTGCGTTTCCAGAGTCATCAGGATATCGGGCAGCGCTACCTCGCTGAGACGGCCCAGCGCGGAGATCGCTTCCTCGTAGATCTGTGCTTGCGGGCGTTCCAACATACCCAGCAGAGGTGGAACAACCAGTTGATCTGGAATATGGCTGAGAGCGCGTATGCCAGCCACGGTCAGCAATGGCTCACCATGCTGCACTTGCAAGAGAGAGATCAGGGCAGGAATGGCGCGTGGATCGGGAACGTTCTCCAACACCTCCACCAGCAAGCGGGTGCGCCCAGGCACGATAGGGAACAACTGCTGCGTAACCGGCACCACCACCGCACTGCCAATGGCGATCAGCGCCTCCATTGCTCTGCCTGCTACGGCCTCGTCAGGATACGTGTTGACAAAATCGATCAGGCCGCGAATGCTGGTCGGGGCGGCGGAGATCAACGCATTGGCAGCCTGCTGCTGAACTGAGAGCGAAGGGTCAGCCAGCAGCGGCAAAAGAGACACAACGGCCTGGGGATCGCCGATGCTCCTCAGCACCTCAATAATGTGGATTCGCAGTGGTTGCGGCACTTGCTGCTTCAATTGCACCAGCAGGCGCGGCGTGGCGGTCGAGCCAATGCTCTGTAATGCCTGCATGGCATGACGCA
>DASTKE010000742.1:0-2855 GCA_035716105.1 Ktedonobacteraceae bacterium
GAGGTCGAGCAGGATGGTGAGATCTGGGACGCGGCCCTGAGTGGCAAGCAGGGAAAGGTTTTCAATCAATTTGGGGTCAAGGCCACGTGCGAAGCCCTGGTAGGCGATGCTGGCATCCAGGCAGCGGTCGGTGACGATCAGCGTGCCAGCTTCCAAAGCGGGCAAGACCAGCGTGGCGAAGTGCTGAGCGCGGTCGGCCTGGAAGAGAAACGCCTCGGCCAGCGGCACGATGCCGAGGTCAGGCCGGTTGAGCAGCAGGTCGCGTATCTCTACGCCGAGCGGTGTCCCGCCTGGCTCGCGAGTGCGTAGATATGGCACATTCCGCGAGGCAAGCCACTTTTCGAGCAGCTCTATCTGCGTCGTCTTGCCCGCGCCATCCAGCCCCTCGAAGGAGATCAGGCGTCCCTTACCCTTATTCACACCCGGCTCCCTTTATCTGTGCGGTACAGGTCGTAATCCCAGTCGAAGTAGGGTTTGGGCAGCATGTCTTCGGGCGTCCAGGAATAATGGTCCTTGCCGTATTTGCCGTGATATTCTTTGAGGGTTTCGCCGACGTACTCGAAGGTCAACTGGCAGATGCGGAAGCCGACGGGTATCCAGATCGTTGTCTGTGTGTGGTTCGATATCTCCATTGTCCAGCGACTGATGTAGCCCACGTCACCAACACCAGCGCAGCGACAGACCGAGAGGCCGGAGCGAGCAACGGTGCTGCGCGAATACATCTTGGCCAGGTAGCCATTGTGACCACCGATGACCTCCTGCGTGTGCGCCAGGATAGTCGTGCCGGGGCGAATGGAAATCTTGCCATCCTCTGACTTGCGCGGCTCCCCCCAGTAGCGACGAATATCGTCAGGGTTGTCCAGGTGGATGACCTCTACATTGGCATCGCCCTGAAAATACCACTCGCCCAGGCGGCAGTCATACGAGTTCGTCCCCAACTGCCGCTCATCAAACGGCTCGATCACGATATTGCCGCCATGCAACTCTTCCAAAATACGCTTATCAGATAATAACATGCTCGCTCCCAACCTGTAATAATGAACTTTCACAAAATACCCGGCAACGGCATCATCATACTGATACGGAATTGACGTAGGTGCCGCTTTAGCGAGCGCATCGCCGATTTATCGGCCCATACCTGTTTTGCCGATAAATCGGCGATGCGCTCGCTAAAGCGGTGCCTACATGATTCGCAGTATTGCCGAAAGCCGTGCTGCGGCGGCAAACCGGATATCGGAAATAATACCACAACTAGTAATGAAAACGTAGTCCGCGCATGATCTTTGTCACCCGATTTCTTTCGCTAAGCGTGATATCTTTAGAGAACACTGCTTGAGGAGAGAGTTTAATACGAATGGATGGGAAGGAAATCCTTACCTCGTTAGCGGATCAGCCGGTCAAAGTAGTAGTGATGCGTGCGCTGCGACTGGGTGATCTGATTTGCGCCACACCCGCTTTGCGTTCGCTGCGAGCGCTGCTGCCACAGGCCCATATTACACTGGTTGGCCTTCCACTGGCGCGTGCGTTTGTAAGCCGCTGTCGCGCCCTGGATGAATTTGTGGAGTTTCCCGGCTATCCGGGTATCGCCGATCAGGAGGTCAACCCGGCACGTACAGCAGCCTTTTTCACGCATATGCAGCAGCAACGATATGATCTGGCGATTCAACTGCACGGGAGCGGCGTCTTCAGCAACCCGTTTACTGTGCTGCTGGGTGCGCGCTTTACCATCGGCTTCACTCGACCGGGCGAGACCGATCTGGGGTTGGATTTCTCCATTCTGTATCCATCGGGACGTGAGGTGCATCGCCTGCTGGCGCTCATGCTGGCGTTTGGAGCGCCCGATACCGGCGACCAGCCAGAGCTAGCCATCTTACCCGAAGACCGGACTGCACTGCTGGCCCATCCCATGCTGGGAACAATCGTACAGACACAACGCTCACTGATCGGAATACATCCGGGGGCAAAGGTGGCGACGCGGCGCTGGATGCCCGACCGTTTCGCCGCCGCGGGGGACGCCCTTATCGAAAAATACGATGCTGAGGTCGTCATTACAGGTGGCAAGGATGAGTGGGCGATGTGCGAGCGGGTACGCAAGCTCATGCGCTATCCCGCATATAATGTCGCGGGGCAGACGAGCCTGGGAACGCTGGCCGCGCTGATTAAACGGCTGCGCCTCTTCATCTCCAACGATTCCGGTCCTGCTCACGTGGCCGATGCTGTCGGCACGCCCAGCATTATTATCTTTGGGGCTGCCGACGCGGGGGTCTGGTCGTCGAGCGATACACGGCGGCACCGCTCACTCTCGGTGTCAGTCGCCTGTCGTCCCTGCTACCTCAGCGAGTGTCCCATCGGCTACACCTGCCTGCGCAGCATCACCTTTGAAGATGTGATCTCCAATGCCGCGACACTGCTGGATAAGCGCGGACCAAAGATGGTACAATCCCGGTGAATACTGCTGGAAAACCTGAGCGGAAAACGCTACTACCGCGCCTGCAAGACGAGCATACGCTGTAATTCCCGGCACAGTTTCTCCAGATCGGCGATGGTTTCGTCGCGGCTCCGCGAGGGAGCGATGGTACGGCGCAACAGCATGATGAAGCCACGCACGGCATCTCTAAGTGCGCTGAGTTCATCGAGGGAGAGCAAGAGTTCGACTTCCTGATTTCCAGAGAGGCGAGCGGCTCTCAAGCGTGTCTGCAAGTCATAGAGTACGCCAATCTGCCCGTGTCGGTGAGTGGCAGAGTTGCGAGCCATGAAATGGCGCAGGTAGGCCAGGTAGGCCGTGACAATACTTTCCACCATCCTGAGATCATCGAAGTTTAACGCCAGACGCGGAATCTCTCTAGCTGCCATGC
>DASTKE010000743.1:0-4531 GCA_035716105.1 Ktedonobacteraceae bacterium
TCCGCTTACGCACCCGTGTTCTGGTAGCCGTCCTTCACCCAGGCCGAGATGATCGCTGCATACTGGTCGGCGGCGTCTTCCCAGGGGTAATGGGCGGCATCCAGGAAATCGAGCTTGCTGTTGGGCAGCCGCTTATAGAGATATTCGCCATTGACAGGCGGTACAAGAGGGTGATAACTCATTTTCAAAAATATTGACAACTTTACCCTTTTCGTGGTAAACGTTACCCATGAAACTCAGTCACTATGCAAAAAAGTAGGTGTCACCTACAAGACCGCTTATCGCTGGTATCGGGCTGGTGCGTTAGCAGTTGTTACCAGCATGGCCGCTCGCATGTATGGACGCAGGCAGAGCAAAAAACGAGCCGAAAAGATGAAGCAATGCGTTGAAGAGGCGATGTAAGGAAGACGAATGAAGGTCACACGTGGCTACAAAACTGAATTAGACCTCAACAATGAGCAGCGAACCGCCTGCTTGAAACATACTGGGTGCGCCCGCTTTGCCTACAATTGGGGATTGGCCCGTGCGATAGCCGCCTATCGTGCTACCGGTAGACGGCCCAACGCTATGCAACTGCATCGGGAACTCAATGCCCTCAAAAAGACGGATTTCCCCTGGATGTATGAAGTCAGCAAGTGTGCCATGCAAGAGGCATTACGAGACCTGGAGAATGCCTACAAGCACTTCTTTCGCAAGATCAAGCTGAAAAAAGTCGGCACATTCAAAGGCAAAGCGGGTTATCCCACATTCAAAAAGAAAAGCCAGGCTATCGGTTCATTTCGCTTGACCGGTTCCATCAAGGTGTTTGCAGAGGCTATTCAATTGCCACGCTTAGGCCGCTTGCGCCTCAAGGAAAGGGACTACTTGCCGGTGGATGCAAAGGTGCTTTCAGCTACCGTCTCAGAAGAAGCCGGACGCTGGTTTGTCAGCGTGCAAGTAGAAGAAGAAATGTCCTCCCCAGGCGGACGCCTGAAAGGAGAATGTACAGCTATTCCTGCTATCGGTGTTGATCTGGGCATTAAGACGCTTGCCACCCTCTCTGATGGGACTACTTTTAGCAATCCACGAGCCTTAAAACACGCTCAAAAGCGACTCAGACGCTTAGAGCGGCAGAAGTCACGACGCACAAAAGGCAGTCAGAACCGCAAGAAGACCGTCAAGCATCTGGCAAAACAGCACGCTCGCATTGCTTATATTCGCAAAGATGCGACCCACAAACTGACATCCTATCTGGTCAAAAACCACGCCCTGATAGCGATAGAAGACTTGCATGTCTCTGGAATGCTGAAAAATCACAAGCTGGCCCAGGCCGTTTCTGATAGCAGCTTAGGCGAGATCCGGCGGCAACTGACCTACAAGGCCGAATGGCATGGAACGCACCTTGTGGTGCTCAATCGCTTCTATCCCTCAAGCAAAACGTGTTCGGCTTGTGGATACGTCAAGGCGGAACTCTCTTTGAAAGAGCGTACCTACGTTTGTGAGTCGTGCGGCCTGGTGCTTGATCGTGATGTGAATGCGGCTATTAACCTGCGGCATGAAGCTTTAAGAACTACCGGCAGTTCGTCGGGAGGTGACGCCTGTGGAGTGGGAAGCGCTGGCTTGCTCAATGGAGCACGTGAAACTGCCCACGCGGAAGCAGGAACAAAACGCTGTTTGGGCATGTCCTAAATGGGCAAGTTTTTGAGAACGGTCACGAAGACTGCTGATGATCTGAACAGGGGTCTGAATTTCTGGTAAGAGTTCTCCAAGGACAGGCAGCTCCTGAGGATAGCGGCGCACATACCTCGTTGACTCCGCGAAGCGATCTCCTTCGTAGGATTGGAGGTAGTCCTCGCGCACCTCTGCCGGAAGTCTGTAATGCTCAAGGCCCTTATCCAGTGAAGCACCGAGGGCGATCCGGGGATCGATGGCCCGGAACGCCTCAAGATCGGGAGCCTCAATGTAATCTGCTCCTACGTAGGTGAGTTGCTCGATTCCTGCTCGTTGCTTGTCCCTTGTTCACTTGACGCAGACCTCAGCTTCGCGATTTCATCGCGTGCCGCGGCCACTAATTCCGCATTCGTGTGAGCATGGCCCCAGAGGCCCCAGCCCCCTTCTGTCGCTTCTGTTAAGAGCACCCATGTGCGTTCTTTCAGTGTTTCGTCACCGGCAGCCGTGCTCACGAGCTGTGTCAACTGTGCTACCACGGCGAGCTGTTTTTCGCGGTCCAGAGCACCCTCGTTGGTCAGAACCTGCACGCGGACATAGGTCTCGTCACCATCCACATTAGCGAGTGTGCCTGCTGGCAACTCGTGTACGAAGGCGGCGGTGTTTTTGCGGAACATCGGGATATCCGGCACCCCCTCGATCGTTTTCACTGTCGTGGCCGCACCTATGGCCAGTTGCCTGGGATCGGCAAACGTCCCAGCAACGGCGTAGATATCGATCATTGGCATAGCATTCCCCTCTCTGTTAGCATGCGTTTTTGATGTGTAGATATACAGGATCGCGTCTCCCCAGGTCGAAGCCGTTCAGTGCGAGGAGGTTTCTGTTTTGTAGTATACTGAGCAGCGGACGCGAAGTCACCGGACATTGCGACACTTTTGCACCACACATTGCATCACATAGCAACACGTGTGCGAAGGAGACGAAAAGGAAGGTCCATGAAGGGGTACTCCATACCCGCGAGATACCGCGAGCGAGACTATGCGTTTGGGCAGTTGATGCTGACCTTGCGCACGAAGCTAGAGTTGACGCAAACCGAATTAGCTGAGGTGCTTGGTGTCGGGCACCGCGCCGTGATCGATTGGGAGGGTGGCCTCACCTATCCCACGACCGACCATCTCAAACAGTTCGTGGTTCTCGCCATCCAGCGCCAGGCTTTTCCCGCCGGTCGTGAGGCAGAAGAGATTCGTGCGCTCTGGCAAGCATCCCACCAGAAAGTGCTCCTCGATGAAATGTGGCTTGGCCGGTTACTGCCTGATGCCGGGTCGGCTCCAGCGTCAAAGCGGGTCGAGGAGATCGCTGTCACTACCCCACCACCCGACGCGCTCGCTTCTCATTCCGAGGGTTGGCCACGCGTCGATTGGAGCGACGCGCCAGATGTGGCCAGCTTCTATGGGCGTGCGTGGGAGCTTGACCTGCTTTGGGAGTGGGTGGTGCAGGAGCGCTGCCGGGTGGTGAGCGTGCTAGGCCAGGGGGGCATTGGCAAGTCGGCGCTAGCGACGCAGGTGATGCACCACGTGGCGCAGGACTTCGAGGTCATCATCTGGCGTTCCCTGCGCGATGTCCCAAGTTGCGAAGCGTTGCTGGATGATTGCTTGCAGGTCCTTGCTCCCCAGGCGCTTTCGGACGCGTCTTCTAGCCTGGAAAGCCGCCAGAACCTCTTGCTGGACTGCTTACGCAGCCGGCGTGTCCTGCTGGTCTACGACAACCTGGAGTCGTTCTTGCAGGAAGGGAAGGATAGCGGTCGCGTGCGTGTCGGCTACGAGGGCTTCGCCCGCTTGCTGCGCCGGGTAGCGGAGACCGAGCATCAGAGTTGCTGGCTGCTGACCAGCCGGTTTCTCCCGGCTGACCTCTTGCCGCTGGAAGGCAACCACTCTCCCGTGCGGACACTGCGCTTAGCCCAGCTGGATGCCAGGACATGCCAGCGATTGTTGGCCGAAAAGGGGGCCGCAGGGAGTACCGCTGAGCAACTGCGGCTGATCGAAGTGTATGCGGGCAATCCCCTGGCCCTCAAAATCGTGGCGCAGACCATCTCCGACCTCTTCTCTGGAGATCTCGACCGCTTCCTCGAGGAAGGAGAGCTGATCTTCAACGGCGTCCGCCTGGTGCTGCGCCAACAGGTGGGGCGGCTCTCGCCCCTGGAGCACCTGCTGCTCACTTGGCTGGCGGTGCTACGCGAGTGGACGAAGCTCGACACCCTCGTACAGGTCCTGCAGCCCAGGGTGTTACGCTCGCAGGTGTTGGAGGCGCTGGAGGCGCTCTCGCGGCGCTCGCTGTTGGAGCGGGGACAGCAGGCCAGCTTTGGCCTGCAATCGGTGGTGATGGAGTACCTCACCGATGAGTTGGGCGAACGGCTCAGCCAGGAGATCGTGCTGGGCGACCCGCAGCACCTGCGCCAGGTGGCACTCGCGCAGGCGCAGGCCAAGAACTATGTGCGAGAGACCCAGGTGCGCCTGCTGGTGTTTCCCCTCATCAGGCGGCTGCGGGCCGAACTGGGAGCAAATGCACAGGTCGAGGCTCACTTGCAGCGCCTGCTCTCGCAGTTTCGTTCCCAGGATGCGGCCACTCAGGGCTATGGTCCAGCAAACGTGATCACTCTGCTCAAAGCCCTGCGGGGACACCTGCGCTTCTTGGACCTGTCGAGGCTCTCCATTCGCGGCGCTTACCTGCAAGGTGCCGAGTTGCAGGACGCCAGGGGTGGCAGACTGCTCCAGCGGCTGGCGGGGCATCACGGAGCCGTCATCGGTGTGGCTTGGAGCCCCGATGGCACGCAACTGGCCTCCGGGGTGACAGCCAGGGCAGCGGGGAGCTGTTCGTGTGGGATGCC
>DASTKE010000744.1:0-6004 GCA_035716105.1 Ktedonobacteraceae bacterium
CCCACGTTCTAACCTCGGAGTGTATTCTATGTCCTGGTCCCAGAGGCAGCAAGCGGGGGAATTGTATGATCAAATGATAGTGCTGGTTGGCAGCGCTATTCGCCTGTTATGTGGCGAGGCCGGTGTGTTTGTTGTCTCAAATGAGGCGTTCGACCCGCAGAGCAGCGCAGAATATATCGCGTATCGCGTGCCTGAGCTGCTGGTACCGTCTTTCCTGGCGATGACGCAGAAGGGACACCAGCCAAACTCGCTGCACCCGCTGGTTGTCGATACTGAGCCGATAGCGCCTCCGTTCATTGCCAGGCTTGGACTGTATGATACCGACAAGGAGGATGCAAACGAGGCTGAGAGCGAAAGCGGGGACGAAGTCAGGGGTGCGGTACAGACGGAAGCTGCCTGCCGTGAATTTGAGCGCTGTTCGTTGTTTGTGCATGACCCGCAGGGTTTTCTAGGCTACCTGCATTACGTGCGTCCGCTGGGGGCAAACTCCTGTTTTGAGCAGGGGGACGAGACGCAGGAGATAGAGGATACGCGGGGTACGCTGCTCCTGTTCATTGCGCAACTGGCGGCTGGCCTGCGCGCCTCGTTGAAATCGCAATCGCTGCTCAAAGAGCAGGGACGGCTGGCAGCCATCTTCCAGCACAGCACCGAGGGCATTTTGACCGTCGATCAAGCCATGCGTATCATCGACTTTAATCCAGCGATGGAGCGTTTAACCGGCTGGCGTGAGAATGAGGTACTGGGGCGATTTTACTACGATGTGCTGCGCCCGCGAGATTTGCAGGGGAACGAGGTCGGCTTGCAGGGATCGCCGCTTTTGCAGGCGTTCGCGGGCCAGGCGGTTGCCAATCGTGAGATGGTTATTTCGTCGCGGGATGGGCAGCGTTTTCCCGTGCGGGTCACGGCCTCCTGGGTACGTTCAGGGCGAGGCGAGCCGATGAACGGCATTCTGAACGTGCGCGATATTACCCGCGAACGCGAGGAAGAGGAGCAGCGCTCGACCTTTATTTCTGTCATCTCGCACGAGTTGCAGACGCCCATCGCCATTATCAAGGGCTATGCCTCGACGCTGGCGCGTACCGATGCCTCGTTTGAGCCAGCCTCGGTACGCACTCGGCTGCTGGCGATAGAGGAGGAGGCCGACCGCCTGAACAAACTGGTGGGCAATTTGCTCTACGCCTCGCGCATCCAGGCCGGAGGGCTGCAAATGGAGATCGCTCCGCTTGACCTGGTACCGTTGATCGAAGGCGTGGCGCGCCGCCTGCACGCGAGAGCGCCGGAGGTGACGATTCATCTCGATTTGCCTGACAACCTGCCGGTGGTGATGGCCGATAGAGACCGCATCGAAGAGGTGCTGCAAAATTTGCTGGATAATGCCATTAAGTATTCGCCTCATGAGCGCGTCATCAGCGTGGTCTGCCGGGCCACGGGCGACGAGGTGATTGTGAGCGTAACAGACCGGGGCATGGGTATCTCTGTACGCGATCAGGAAGAGATTTTCCAACGCTTCCAGCGTGGCAGGGAAAGTAGCAGCTATTCCTTGCCCGGCGCTGGCCTCGGTCTCTACATCTGTCGTGTGATTGTAGAGGCGCTGGGAGGGCATATCTGGGTCGAGAGTACGCTGCATCAAGGATCAACGTTTTCGTTTAGTTTACCGCGTGTGGAAAGAGCGCAGTTACCGATGGTGGTTTTTTAGTATGGAACATGAAGCTTTTGGATTTGATGCGCG
The DNA here is from genome assembly GCA_035716105.1 of Ktedonobacteraceae bacterium. GTDB lineage: Bacteria > Chloroflexota > Ktedonobacteria > Ktedonobacterales > Ktedonobacteraceae > CADDYT01. Next base: position 1,730 of record DASTKE010000744.1, read on the forward strand.
AGATATGAATATTCTCATCGTGGATGATGAGCCGCGCATTCGCGATTTTGTGCGTATGAACCTGGAATTGGAGCATTACCGCGTCATCGAGGCCAGCAACGGGCTGGAGGCGCTGGAACAGGTGCGCGAAAAGCTGCCCGACCTGGTGGTGCTGGATGTGATGATGCCGGAAATGGACGGCTTCGAGACGCTACGCGCCATTCGTGAGGTCTCAACGGTACCGGTTATCATGCTGACTGTGCGCCAGAGCGAGCAGGACAAGATACGCGGACTGGACCTGGGGGCCGACGACTACATAGCGAAGCCCTTCAGCCCACGGGAGCTTTCTTCGCGCATCCGGGCGCTGCTCAGGCGCTCGTACATGGCGGCTCCCGCACGCAAAACGGTGATTCAGGTCGACGATGACCTGAAAATCGATTTCTCGAAGCACGAAGTGATCGTGCGCGGGCAAAAAGTGGATCTGCGCCCGACCGAGTACCGCCTGCTCTATCACCTCGTCAACAACGCCGGACGACTGCTCACACACGAAACCTTGCTCTCGAAGGTCTGGGGGCGCGAATACCGCGACGAGGCGCACTACCTGCGTCTCTACATCACCTACCTGCGGCAGAAGCTCGAACGCGACCCGTCCCACCCTAAATATATCCTGACCGAACGCGGCGTCGGCTACCGCTTCAAAGACCTGGAGGAAACGGTGAATGCGTAAAAATCAGCACCCCCAGGCCATCCGCGCCACCAACCCCCAGGCCACCCGCGCCACCAACCCCCAGGCCACCCGCAAGGGGTGGCCCTACTATACGCGATCCGTCCGCTCGCTTCGCGAGCGACGGCGTGGGGCCGGATATAGTAGGGCCACCCCTTGCGGGTGGCCTGGGGCTGGCGGAAACGGGTGGCCTGGGGGTGGGTGGGGTGGGTGGCGCGGATGGCCTGGGGCTGGGGGGAACGGGTGGTCTGCGGTAGGGTTGTTCATCCTCTGTTTGCTTTTGTTGCTCTCTTCCTGCTCGTTTCCGGGCAATCCATCCGGGGCGACGACGGCGACACAGACGAAAGTGGTCACGAGGAGTTCGCCGACGGCAACGCCGACGCCGGAGAGCTTCCAGAGCTTGCTGGCAACGGAGCAATTGCTGCTGATGACGCCGCATCCTGTGCGCGACCTGTATGGCCTTGCCCAGCGCCTCAAACTGCATACCGCCTCTCCCATTCCGCATGTTGGGCGCACGGTGCCGTTAAACGCACACCTGGGGCAGGAAGATGGTTTCTGGATCAACAATGCTGATACGCACCGCTATAGCCGCGTACGAGCGAAACTGGTGGCTGTGACGCCGCACGTCTATATGTACCTGCAAGATGGCCAGTCGGCCAATGTGGGCGCGCTGGCGGCTTCCGCCGAGACCTTTGAGACGAAGGTCTATCCGACTGACCGCAATTTCTTTGGCAGTGAGTGGCGTCCCGGCATCGACGATGATGTCCACCTGACCATTTTGAACGCGATTGGTCTGGGCAACGGCATCGGCGGCTATTTCTCCGCTGAGGACGAATATCCCACCAGCGTCAATCCGTACAGCAATGAGCGCGAGATGTTCTATGTCAGCCTGGACGGAGCTATTCCCGGCAGCGCCGATTACAACAGCACACTGGCGCACGAGTTCCAGCATATGATACACTGGCACCTGCACCCCGTCGACCTCAGTTGGACGAACGAGGGCATGTCGGTGCTGGCGCAACATATCAATGGCTACCCGGTCGATGGATTGGACGAAGCGTTCTTGCAAACGCCGGATACGCAGCTCAATGACTGGACGGACGATATGAACGCCGCGCTTGCTCACTACGGGGCGGGCTATCTCTTCATGGATTACTTTGCCCAGCATTACGGCGGCTACAGCGTGCTCAAGGAATTGCTGGCTGATCCGGCGGCACCGCCGACCAATTTCGATGATGTGCTGGCGAAACACGGCTATAGCGACCATTTCATGGACGTACTGCACAAGTGGTTTATCGCCAATTACGTGGCCGATCCCACGGCGAATCAGGGCCAGTATGGCTACCCTGATATCCAGTTGCCCGGCCTCACGCCGCAGCACAGCTGGGACAGCTACCCCATGAACGAGGCCGATACCGTTCACCAGTACGCCGCCGAATATTACAACTTGCTGCCGCAGGACCGGGGCAGAACGCTGGCTATTCGTCTCTCAGGCGCACCCACCGTGCGTATTATTGGTAACGACCCTCTCGGAGCCGTCAACGAGTGGTGGAGCAATCGTTATGATAATATGGATAGTACACTGACGCGCAGCTTCGATTTGACGGCTCTACATGGCAAGCGCGCCACGCTGCAATTCGCCGCCTGGTTCGACCTGGAAAAAGACTATGACTACGCCTCCGTCGAAGCCTCGACGGATGGCGTGAACTGGACAACGCTGAAAGGGCATTACACGACGACGGGTAACCCCAACGGCGGCAACTGGGGCAACGGCTATACAGGCACCAGTGGAGGCGGCAGCACTCCGCAATGGGTGCAGGAGAGTGTAGATCTGACTCCGTATAGCGGCAAAAAAGTGCAGATTCGCTTCGAGGAGGTCACGGACGACGCGGTGAATCTGCAAGGCTTCGCGCTCGATCAGATTCGCATCCCGGCCATACACTTTCAAGACAACCTCACTACAAATAATGGCTGGGCGAGCAAGGGCTTTTTCCGCTCGAACAACATCCTGCCGGAACATTATGATATCCAGGCGTTAATATATACGGGCCAGCAGTTTACCGTAACCGATGTGCCGGTTGATCTCGCGACCGGCCAGGGGACGCTAACCATCCCAAATTTTGGCAGTTCCATCACCCGCGTGGTGCTGGTCGTTTCGGCCACCGCCGCCGAGACCACCCAGCTTGCACACTACCATCTCATTGCAAGCCTATCGTAGGGGTGCGATGATGCAATTTGCCGAAATAACGCGGATGCGAAACGGATGTAGGGGCGACCTTAATGGTCGCCCGCAGCCAGGAGCACAGCAACTGGCACGCTTCAATGGGAATGAAACGCTGGCATTTTGCGGAAGCCAGTTGCTGCGCTCCTGGCGCGGGCGACCACCAGGGTCGCCCCTACAGTGGATGAAATACACCGATAGTTCAAGGTAATAGATCATCTGAAGGAAAGGTAATTCATAAGAATGAACAAAAAAGAACGTGTTGATGCTGCGATAAAGGGCGAGGCGGTCGATCGTGTGCCAGCAAGCATGTGGGGACATAGCTTCGAGCGTGAATGGAGTCCTCAGACGCTGGCCGACGCGATGATTGAAAACTTCATTACCTACGACTGGGACTTCATGAAGGTCAACCCTCGCGCCGTCTACCATGTCCAGGATTGGGGCGTCAAGGCGCGTCCATCGGGCAGCAAAACCCAGGCACCAATCATAGAGAAGACTCCTATTAAAGGCCCCTCTGATTGGAAGCGCCTGCGTCCGCTAGAGCCAGATCAGGGCGCGCTGGGCGAGCAGTTGCATGCCCTGCGGCTCATCAACCACGCGGTCGGCTTCGATGCCTATTTCGTGCAAACGATCTTTTGCCCGTTGGGCGTCGCCAAATACCTGGCGGGCAATCAGGCCGAACCCGTTTTGCAGGCGATCCGCGAGGATCGCAGCGCGCTGCACGCGGCTCTGCGCACCATAGCGGAGACATTCACCAGCTTCGCTATCGCCTGCCTGGACGAGGGCGCGAGCGGCATCTTCTACGCCTCCAATGGCTGGGCCAGCGAGGGCATGTTGACGCTCGACCAGTACCGCGAGTTTGGCGAACAGTACGACATGGAGTTTCTGGATGCCATTAAGAGTCGCAGCAAGTTCAATATCATCCATAACTGCGGCTCCCACATCTACTTCGACCTGCTGGCCTCGTACCCGGTGGAGGCGGTGAGCTGGGATGCCTCGCAGCCGGGCAACCCCGACCTGCACGAGGGCCAGCGGCGCTGTGACAAGGCGGTGATGGGGGGCATCAATCAGAAAGAGACGCTGCTCAACGGCACACCAGCGCAGGTGCGCGAGGAGGTGGAGCAGGCGCTGGAGATGACCGGCGGCAGGCATTTCTTGCTCGCCCCCGGCTGCGCCGTAGCGCCCGCGACGCCAGCGAAGAATCTGGAAGCCGTGCGCAAGGCGTTGTCTTGACACATATAAAGCCATTCGCTATACTGCACGAGAGGCAACACAGTATAGGATGCGGCGCGACTCTGTCGCGCCACATTCATTGTGTGAGGAGCTAGCGTCTCGTGGATACTGACCAGCA
>DASTKE010000745.1:0-2052 GCA_035716105.1 Ktedonobacteraceae bacterium
GCGAGGCGTATTGCAAGATATCATCTGGCTGCGTGCGCTGGGGGCGAACCCGGTGCTGGTGCATGGCGGTGGGCCGTACATCAACGAATGGCTGACGAAGCTGAACATTCCCACGCGCTTCGAGCAGGGATTGCGTGTCACCGATGCCCAGACGCTTGAAGTTGTGCGTATGGTCTTGTTAGGGCAGGTCAATCAGGGGCTGGTCTTGATGGCGACGCAATTGGGGGGCCGGGCCATCGGTCTGAGCGGCACTGATGGCAACATGATCAGCGCACATGTTCTCGATCCGCTGCTGGGCTTCGTGGGCGAAATCGAAGCGGTTGACCCTACGCCTGTGCAGACATTGATTGACCAGAGTTATATTCCCGTCATTGCTCCCCTGGCGCAGGGATCAAATGGAGCTTGCCTGAACATCAACGCCGATCTGGTAGCGGCTCACCTGGCCGGAGCACTCAATGCCGAGAAACTCATCTTCCTGAGCAATGTCATGGGCATCTGTCGTACAGATGGTTCGCTGATCTCAGAATTGACCGAGCGCGAGGCGAAGCAACTGATCGAGGAGGGTGTGATCAGTGGCGGCATGATCCCCAAAGTCTCTGCCTGTCTGGATGCCTTACAAGCGGTGCCGCGTGTGCATATCGTTGATGGCCGGGAGTCGCACGTCCTGCTGCGCGAGTTGTTCACGGATCAGGGCGCTGGGACGATGATCGTGCGCGGCGAGAAATAAGTGGGACAAGGATTGAGTGCATTATGAAGAAGCGTGTTGAGCGGCTGCGTGGTATGCATGACCTGCTGCCGGAGATGTACCGGCAGCAGCGCTGGTTGACGGAGCGATTGCAGGCGTTGCTGACGCAGGCTGGCTACGTCGCGGTGGATTCACCCATTCTGGAGCATAGCGACCTCTTTCTAGCCAGTTTCGGGCAGGAACTCTGGCAAAATCTCTACGCCTTTCGCCTGCATCACCGTGATCTCTGCTTGCGGCCAGAGTACACAGCTTCCATCTGTCGCCTCTATCTCGACCATTACCAGCAGCAGCCACTGCCGCAGCGCTTCCAGTATGCAGGCCCGGTCTTTCGCTACGAGGCACCAGGGCGCAGCCGCTACCGCCAGCACACGCAGCTTGGCATCGAATTGTTCGGTGGGCAAGCCGCCTCCGCCGATGCCGAAATGCTGCAACTGGCATGTGACGTGCTGGCTGCGCTCAATATACAGGAATACCGGCTGGAATTGGGTCACATCGGCGTCGCCAGTGGCTTCATCAACCGCTTGCATCTCGACGACCACGCCGCCCGCCTGTTACTCAGCTTGATGGAGCAGATTAGCCGCTCTGAAGAAGGCGAGCGTGTGGCCCAGGCGCGGCTCGAGGCGTTGTATCCATCCAGCATACAGAGTGAAGGGATGGGCGACAATGGCGCGGAGTCAATGCCGGAGATGGAGAAACGCTATATCACATCGCTGTTGAGCGGCATCAGCGTCTCGTTTGGAGATGACGATGCGCGTCGCGAGGTCGTGGAACGCTTCCTCTGGAAGATGGGGCGCGACGAGCAGCGACGACAAATCTTGCACGCACTGGCATTCTTACGCGCCCTCCACGCCGTCGCGGGTACACCACCCAACGTTTTTGACGAACTGCGGGAACTGCTGGCACGCTACGAACTGGATGCGCAGCCACTGGAGGAGCTTGAACAACTGGTTGCCATCCTGCTACAGAATGGCGTTGCCAGCGAAAATATTTCCCTGAATCTCTCGCTTGGGCGCGGCGTCAGTTACTATACCGGGCTGGTGTTTGAGATTCACGCGCAGGATGCCGATGGGTTCGATAGCCAGCTCTGCGGCGGTGGTCGCTACGATCACCTCATGCGTGCCGTTGGTGGCTCTCGTGATGTCAACGCCTGCGGCTTTGCCTTCGGTATGGAACGCTTGCTTTCGCTCGTTCCTGCGAGCGCTTTACCGGCGCTGCCGCCAACGCAGGCGCTGGTGATACCCGTCAGCGTGCAGGATATGCCGTATGCGTTGTGGGTCGCCCGCGCCGTTCGCACGTCGGGCATGAGC
>DASTKE010000746.1:0-3632 GCA_035716105.1 Ktedonobacteraceae bacterium
TGCTACAACGCTGGTTTGCGCGTCATATGAAGCTCTTTGTCGATAGTGTCACGTTGACGCCGAAAGCAGTCTCGCTCAACTCATTCAACGGGTTTTACCGTGTTGGCGACGATGAATACTTCTTCAAGACGCACGTGGAGGAGCAGGGTGTCTTGCAGGAGTATTATCATGCTGAGCTATTGCGCCAGGCCGGGTACAATATTGTACTGCCCGTGCGCACGCTGCACGAAGAGGGGCGGCAGATGGTCATCTACCCGGTGGTGCATTGGCCTGTGATGTTTGATCTGCTGCGTGGAGTCGAGACCGGCAGCGCGGGAGGTGTTGCTCTGGAAACGCTTGTGGCTGCCGAGCAACGAGAGTGCCAGCGCCTGCTCTCCATCTACCGTTCAACGCTTGCGCCGGGTACGGTGGCAGAGAACGCTCGTGCGCCCATCCACCAGCTTTTCTGGCACCGTTTGGCGAGTGGGCGTCTTCAGAGCTTTTATCGCGGCAAATCCGTCCCCATGCCAGATAGAGAAGACACACGCGAGGCAACAAGCATTCCCTTCGATGAAATGCTTCAGTACCGCTGGGTTATTAATGGCGTTCGACAACAACGCACGCTGGGTGAATTGATTGAGCGTGCTTTGGGTGCGCTGCATCCTGAGCAGGCAGCAATGACTATTGTTGGGCATGGCGATGCCCACTTTGGCAATGTCTTCCTGGAGAGCGAACGCGATTATCTCTATTTCGACCCGGCTTTTGCCGGGCGGCACACTCCATTGCTGGACATCGTCAAGCCGCTCTACCACAATGTCTTCGCGACGTGGATGTATTTTTCGCGTGATGTGGCCCGCGACCTGCATATGGCGGTGCGTGTGCAAGATGGAGCGATATATGTTGAACATGACTCTACGCTTACGCCGGAGCGCAGGGCCATATTGCGCACGAAGGTTGAGCATTTGCTGCAACCACTGATTACAGAGTTGCGTTTGCGGGATGCTTTGCCGCAAAACTGGCAGGAAATAGTGAGATTGGCGCTGCTGTGCTGCCCATTGTTGACTATCAACCTGCTTGATGAGCGGCGCGTGCCTGTTGCGATAAGCTGGCTGGGTTTCTCCCAGGCTGTGCAGTTGGGGAACAACGGGATCGAACCGTGGAGGACAGATATATGATTGCCATCATTGATTACGGCGCGGGCAATATTCATAGCATCGAGAAAGCGTTGGAACATGTTGGCGCGAGAGTGCAGGTGACGGATGATCCGGCAGTGGTCGCCAGTGCCGAAGCCGTTGTGCTTCCCGGCGTCGGTTCTGGTGGTGCGGCGATGGCGCGCATGACCGAGCGCGGGCTGGATGACGCCATTCGCGAGGCGACGTGGCAGGGCAAACCATTCCTAGGTATCTGTCTCGGTATGCAGCTACTGGCGGAACATCACGCTGAGGGTGAGGTTGATGGGCTGGGCCTCTTTCGCGGCGACGTGCGACGCATTCCTCATGGTCCAAAGATTCCGCACATGGGCTGGAACTCGGTGACGCCACTGCACGCCAACCTGCCCATATTCGAGAACATCCCGCCTGATGCCTACTTTTACTTTGCCCATTCCTACTACGTCGAGCCGTATGATGCGCAGGGTGTGGCCGCTGTCACCGATTACGGCTCGCCCTATTGCAGTGTGATTGTCACCGAGCGAGTGTGGGGAACGCAGTTTCACCCGGAGAAGAGTGGGAACGTGGGCCTGCAATTGCTCAAGAATTTTGTGAGGTGGGTGAAAGCATGATTATTCTGCCTGCTATCGATATCAAGGACGGTCAGTGCGTGCGGCTCTACCAGGGCGATTACGCGCAGGTCACGACCTATGACAAGAACCCGGTTCGGGTCGCGCAGCGCTGGCAGGAGGCGGGTGCAAGCTGGCTGCACGTCGTTGACCTGGATGGAGCAGCCAGCGGTCAGCCGGTCAATCTCGATCTGATTGCGCGTATGCGTGCTGCTACTACGCTGCATATAGAAGTTGGCGGTGGAATGCGTTCGCTGGCGCACATCAAACGTATGCTGGATACTGGCATTGAGCGTGTGATTCTCGGCACGATTGCTCTGACAGACCGTGCTTTGCTGCAAGAGGCGCTAGAGCGCTGGGGAGAGCGTATCGCTGTTGGGCTGGATGCTCGTAATGGACAGGTGGCTATTTCTGGCTGGCGCGAGACCTCGCGTGTGCAAGCTACCGAACTGGCGAACGAACTGAGTATGTTGGGTGTCCAACGCTTCATCTATACAGATATCGCTCGTGATGGCGCTTTACAAGGGCCTAATCTGGCCGCGCTACAGGAGATGCAGCAGGCAATCCAGAACACGGGAGCTTCGCTGATCGCTTCGGGCGGGGTCAGTTCACTGGCCGACCTGCGCGCCATAGCCGCGTTGGGCGTCGAAGGGGCCATTGTTGGGAAAGCGCTTTATACGGGCGATGTCGATCTTGCTGGGGCAACCGCCGAATGTGAGAGGTAGGTAGAGAGAGCTATGCTGACACGACGCATTATTCCTTGCCTCGACGTAGCCGCCGGGCGTGTCGTCAAAGGTGTCAATTTCGTGCAACTGCGCGATGCTGGCGATCCCGTGGAACTGGCCGAATTTTACAATGACGAAGGCGCGGACGAACTCGTCTTCCTTGATATCACCGCCTCTTATGAGCAGCGTGCGACCATGCTGGATGTTGTGCGGCGCACGGCGGAGCGGGTATTTATCCCCGTCACCGTCGGTGGCGGCATCCGCACGGTAGAAGACATCCGCGCCACGCTGGGGGCGGGAGCCGATAAAACTTCACTCAATACGGCAGCAGTACAAAATCCTGCTATCCTGCGCGCCGGCGCGGAACAGTTTGGCGCGCAATGCATTGTGCTGGCAATCGATGCGCGTTCGAATGCCGCCATGCCGAGCGGCTACGAGGTGTTCATTCACGGCGGACGTACACCAACCGGCATGGATGTGCTGGAATGGGCGCAGCAGGGAGTCGCCCTCGGTGCGGGCGAAATCCTGCTCACCAGTATGGATCGCGACGGTACGCGGCAAGGCTATGATCTCAAACTGACGGCCCTGATTTCGTCCAGCGTTTCCGTGCCGGTCATCGCTTCTGGCGGCGTTGGCACTCTGGAACACTTCTACGAGGGCTTCACCATTGGCGGAGCCGATGCCGCGCTAGCTGCCTCCATCTTCCACTTTGGTCAATTTCGCGTGCGGGAGGTGAAGGAGTATTTACAGGCCAGGGATGTGATCGTGCGAAATTTCTTATAGCCAATGGCTATTCTCATAAAACCCTTGTAGCTTTGATTTTCTACCTGGAAGAGACCTTTTTATTCACAGGACCAGTTCCCAGGTTTCGCCGACGAGATCGTGGCCAAAGCTGTGATGGGATTCCTCGGCGACGAGCGTAAACCCGGTTTTCTTATAGATGTGGCGCGCTTCCAGCAGGACACTGTTGGTCCAGAGCATCAGTTTCTGGTAGCCACGGCGGCGAGCAAAGCGAATACACTCCTCAACCAGGCGGGTACCCAGTCCCAGGCCGCGTGCCTTCGGTTCAACGAGCAGGAGCCTGAGTTTGGCAACCGTTTCACTACTTTGTACAACAAAGACCGAACCAACGATTTCCCCGTTCATTTCCG
>DASTKE010000747.1:0-2136 GCA_035716105.1 Ktedonobacteraceae bacterium
GTGAACAGCCGGACGCGGGGCTTACGGTTGTTCTGCAAGTCCTGCCGCTCGATCAATTCCAGGTAGCGGCGCAGCAATTTCTGGATGGACGCTGCCTCCGCCTGGAACGTGGATGGGCCATCGAGCACATCCACTACCGAGGTGCGAATCTTTCGAGGATCAGGTTGATCGGGTGGTGTGGGCGGATCCAACACCGTAATAACCCGGTTCGGCAAGCCATCGCGCCAGCGGTCGTCGATGAATTCGACGTGGTGGATGGTTCCCACAATATGCTGATCTGCATCGAAGCCGTCGATGATCTCATCGGCGACGATGTCTCCCGCGACAGTTTCTGAGCTGTAGAAACACTCCGCGAGGCGAAATAGCCGTCCATCTCCCCGACGAGGCAGCCGCTCCTCACCATAGCGTTCGAGCATCATCTGGTCGATCAGGCCGAGCTGGTGATAGAAGTCTTCGCGGATGTTCCAATGTACACCAAGAAAAGGATCGCCGCGCATCTCGACACCCACCGCCTGGCGACCCATTGCCACCGTCCACAACATGGACATCATACTCGTACCGCCCAGACCCAACGCCAGAAAGTCTGGATCGATGATCATCTCATGTATAGCATCCATAGGCATTGTTGCTCCCCTCTCTACTCTTGAGTACTATTTGACGAGTGCGGGCTTGCTAGCATCTTCTGAGAACAGAATACCAGAAAACTCTTGCTTTGGCTATGAACGATTTCTCTTTTGCGCGTAGTTTTGTCCCACAATATGAGATGGCACGGACAATGAGCGCAAAGGCGCTCATTGTCCGTGCCATCTCATATTGTGGGACAAAACTAGATGAGTTCTATCTTCCCCTCGATGACCGTATCGTCGCTCTGGACGGAGAAGACGCGAGCGTAGGGGGGTTCGGGGTGGTACTGGTGCGAGAAGATGATGTAGAGCAGCTGGTTGCGCTTCGCCCAGTCCTTGTCGCGGCGCGAAGGGTACGCCTCGGATTTGGGGTGCGAGTGGTAGTAGGCGTACATCTCGCCGTCGTAGTCATCGATATCGTAGGAAATATGCAGCAAGTCTTCGGGACTGATTTCGGAGAAGTCGTCAGGATGCTCGGCGGCGTTGGCGGTCGGGTAGTTTTTGACTACCTGACCGTCTTTGCTTGCCAGCAGTCCGCAGGTTTCGTCGGGATAGCCCGCGACAACGTGCGCCACCATGTCGGTGTACATCGCTCGCGGGATACGCACTACAAAAGGCGCTACCGATTCGTTCACTACCATAACAATTTTGCCTCTAGATCATCTTCAAGCGTGCTGAGATCGCGGGTCCACAGGTCTTCACTGAGGTATTTCCAACCACCGTCAGAGAGAATGACGACAACCTTGCCACGTTCCATGCTGGAGGCGACGCGCAGAGAGGCATGTAAAGCAGCGCCGCAGGATGGCCCGGCAAAGATGCCTTCCTGATCCTTCAACTGGCGTGTCCGGCGCACAGCGTCAACGCTGGCAACCAGAATCTTCGCGTCGATAAGCGATTGATCGAGCACGGGCGGTACGAAACCATCCTCAAGGCTGCGCAGTCCCTGCACCAGATCGCCCTGCAGCGGCTCGGCGGCGACAATCTTGATGGCAGGATTGTACTCTTTCAAGCGCTTCGCATTGCCGGTAATGGTGCCTCCGGTACCCAGGCCAGCGACAAACACGTCCAGGTCGGGCAGGTCGCGGATGATCTCCACAGCCGTACCCTCGTAGTGAGCGCGGGGATTGGCGTCGTTACCGTACTGGTAGAGCATGACGTAGCGGTCGTCGTTGCGCGCTATCTCCTGCGCCTTCCGCACGGCCCCGTTGCTGCCCAGCGAGCCATCTGACAGGATAATCTTCGCCCCGTACAGTTCGAGCATCTGGCGGCGCTCTGTGGTCACGTTGTCCGGCATGACCGCCGTGAACTGGTAGCCCTTGACACGGGCTATCATCGCCAGCGCGATACCTGTATTGCCGCTGGTCGGCTCAAGCAAGATAGCGCCTTTCTTGAGCTTCCCGCTTGCCTCGGCCTCCTCGATCATCTTTTTGGCGATACGATCTTTGATGCTGCCGGAGGGATTGGCTCCCTCCAGCTTGCCATAAATCTGCACGCCGGGACGCGGACTGAAGCT
>DASTKE010000748.1:0-3659 GCA_035716105.1 Ktedonobacteraceae bacterium
GCCCGGCGAGACGCTGCCCACCATGCTGCTCGCCCTCGACGCCGCCCATCTCTCCATCCCCCTCGAAGACCTCGCCCGCCGCCTGCGCCTGCGTCCCACCCCCATCATCGCCCGCATCCTCCGCGACACCCTCCTCCTCGACCCCCGCACCGTTTTAGATGAACAAGATGGAGAGTTGATGCAGGGATTAGTGGAGGAAATATAAAACATTAAATGAGCAAAGAACTTGGTGATTTTCAAACGCCGCCATCACTGGTGATGGCTGTACTTACTAGTCTGAGTACAGGCGGCAAAAGATGGTCTCGTGTTCTTGAGCCGACGTGCGGGCGTGGGAATTTCATCGATGGCTTATTGAAACTGCCTGAGCCGCCGCGAGAGATTCAGGCTTTTGAGATTCAAGAGGTCCATCTTCAGGTAGCCCGGCGCATTGCTGAACAGGCTCAGTCAACTCGTGTTGTTGTCAGGCAAGCCAATATCTTTGACCTGAAACTCCATAAAGATGTGCAGTGGCGAGAAAACGGGCCGTTGCTGGTTGTAGGTAATCCACCCTGGGTCACAAATGCTGAATTGGGGATGCTGGAAAGCGACAATCTGCCACGAAAAGCCAACATCAAAGGATTACGAGGTATTGACGCACGAACAGGTGAGTCAAATTTTGATATTGCCGAATCAATCTGGCTGAAACTGATGCAGGAACTTGCACCGGAACAGCCCACTATTGCTTTGCTTTGCAAAACATCCGTTGCTCGTAATATCTTACAGTTTGCCTTTGACGCACGTTTACCTGTTACACACGCTGCTATACGGATAATTGATGCACACAAATGGTTCGGTATTGCCGCCGATGCTTGCCTTTTCATTGTGAAAATCGGCCCAGGAGAACGCCGTTACGAAGCCGAGGTCTACCCGAATCTTCATGCGATAGAACCTGACTATCTTACGGGCATGGTTGAGAAGCGGTTCGTCGCAAATGTGGGCATGTATCACCAAACTGCCGCTATCGATGGCATGTGTCCGATCCCCTGGCGTCAGGGGTTAAAGCATGATGCAGCTTCGGTAATGGAACTTACCTTGAATACGTCGCGCAAATTCTCAAATAAGCTTGGTGAGATGGTTGTTATTGAGCCGGAATATGTGTACCCTTTGCTCAAAAGTACAGATGTCTTCAAAGGGAAGACAAATGATCTGAAGAGAGCAGTCATAGTGACGCAGCAACGGCTTGGTGAAGATACCTGCAAGCTGCAATACGCGGCCCCTCAACTCTGGCACTACCTTACCTCACATGCCGCTGTATTTTCACAGCGCAAATCCTCTATTTACGAGAAGCAGCCCTTGTTCGCACTCTTCGGCATTGGAGACTACTCCTTTGCTCCCTATAAAGTGGGTATCTCCGGTTTTCATAAGACACCAAAATTCAGAGCCATTGGACCGCAAGATGGTAAGCCGGTGATGCTTGACGATACCTGTTATTTCATTCCTTGCCCTTCTGCTCTTGAAGCTGCTTTCTTCGCCAGCCTGCTGAATGACCCTTTATGCCTGGCTTTCATCGACTCCATCATTTTTACTGATGCCAAGCGCCCGATTACAAAGAAGCTGCTCCAACGCATCGACCTGTCTGCCCTGTTCAAACGCAGCGAGAAACCGGCACTTATAGCCAGAATGAGGCAGGAGCTTGAGAAGTTGGGCGTAGATACAGCAGAAGAGAACATCGTTCTGCCCTCGCTGGAAACAGTGCTTATGCATTGCGCACAACATATCAATCGCGCCAACCCATTTGAGGATGAGGCTGGCGCGATCAAACAACTGAGCTGGATAAACTAGCGATCTGTCGCGTGCTGCACCTGCTCACACCACCGACAGCGTTGTTCGACCTACGTATCATAGCGGCAGTCTTGCGCCGTGAACTTGAGGTGCGCCGCAGCCAGCCCGGCCTACCACACAGGAGCTTCTCGCCTTGAACCAGGCACAGAGGAATGTATGAGTACGCTAACATTGGGCGGGGGAGAGAAGTAGAAGCCAGGCCACCCGCAAGGGGATGGCCTACAGCTGCTCCCCGGCTTTCGGCTCCAGCTTCGGATCGGTCATCTGAAACACATCCATCTTGCGGGTGGCCTACAGCTGCTCCCCGGCTTTCGGCTGCTGTTCGCTTTCTACCGTTCCTCTCCCGTCGCCAGGCGCACGTAGCTGCGGTAGCGTTGGGAGTTGATGACGCCATCGTCGACGGCCTGACGGATGGCGCAGCCCTCTTCGTCGAGGTGCATACAGTCCGAATATTCGCACTCGCTCAGGTAGGGGCGAAACTCGACGAAGCATCGAGCCAGTTCCTCCGGCTCGATGTTCCAGAGCGCGAGAGCGCGAATACCCGCCGAGTCGGCCAACCAGCCACCCTCGGAGAGGGGATAGAGGTGCGAACCGGTAGTAGTGTGCCGCCCTTTGCCGGTGGCGTCGCTGATAAAGCCGGTGCGCAAGGCCATTCCCGGCTCAATGGCATTGACCAGCGAGGACTTGCCCACGCCGGATGGGCCGGTGAAGAGCGTCGTATGCCCTTTGAGCAGTTCGCGCAGTTGCTCGATGCCCTGCCCGGTCTGCGCGCTTGTCCAGAGCACGGTATAGCCCAGGCCGCGGTAAAGTTCCGCGGCCTGCTCGACCCGCTGGTCGTGGGGCAGATCGGCCTTGTTCAAACAGATCAAGGGGTGAATCTCCGCCGACTCGCAGATGGCGAGGTAGCGGTCAAGCATGGCGAAGTGCGGCTCTGGCTGAGCCACGGCGAAGACCAGCACCACCTGGTCAAGGTTGGCAAGCATCGTCTGCTCAATCGTTTTCTTGTCGCTTGAGCCAGCATCCTTGCGCGAGAGGGCGCTCTGGCGCGGCAGAATCTCCTCGATCCAGCCATTTTTCTCGTCAAGCTGGCGCACTTTGACATAATCGCCCACCGTCAAACGGACGGGGGCCGCTTCCTGCAAATCGCGTTCGCGTTCGCGCTCGCGCTGGAAGCGAGGAACAGAGGGGACTTTTTCGTAGCCCACACGCGGCCTGCCCGACAGTCGGTTCGCCGCCTGGGCGGAGGCAAAGGCTTTTTTCAGCTTGCCTCGTAACGTGCAGCGCAAAATGCCAGCGTCCGTGTGGACATCATAAATGCCATGCGCGCCGTTTAAAACCACACCGGTGAGTTTCTCCGGTTCATTGCTCAATGCTTTCCCTCCATGGAGAATAAAAAACACGGTTCGTTGCTGTTTGTAAGCGTTGTCTACCGTGCGGAGGGAGTGAGCGGGGATAGAAAGCGTCGTGCCAATCAAACACCAGGATGTGTGCGCTTTTCCGTCGTTGTTGTCACGGTTCCTGTTCCGGGCGCTGTCCTGGGGCTGGCATCGTTCGCTCAGTACCTGCGCTGGTAGACAAGGTGCATCCACATGGAAGCACAATTGTATCGTGCCTGTGCTCTCTCATAAACTGCACCTCCTTCAACTGGCAAGGCCAGAATTTGTCGCTGCACACCTCAAGTCAAAACCCTGCTTTTCAGCGAAACATGCAGCTACTACTAATAACATACACGCAGCCCACCTGAATTCCAGGCACCGCAATTCGTAGTAAGTATACAAGCACGCAAGAGTTTTTGCAACCAGTTGTTTGCACTGGGGTGTGGTTCGATTGTGCCATGA
>DASTKE010000749.1:0-2061 GCA_035716105.1 Ktedonobacteraceae bacterium
TGTAAGGTTGAGCTTGGCCCATGGGTGCGGTCGTAAGGATAGACCGGGCTGGGCATGATGTGCGGGACGCTCACGTATGGGGTCGTTCCAAGTTCAGCAGGCACTTCGTGTTTGAAGAACGTGCTGGTGAACATGCCCGACGGGCGTAAAAGATGCTCGCGCATATACGCTTCAAAAGTTTGCCCCGACAGCTTCGCGATGAGATCCCCCAGCACTTCATAGGCGATATTGCTGTAGGAGAAGCTCTCCCCCGGCGCGAAGAGCAGCGAAGCATTTGCCAGACCACGCACATAGCGTTCAAGCGCCCCTTCATCGTATTTGGGCTGATCCCAATAGAACGTGAGTTCATCGGGCATCCCGGAGGTATGGCTGAGCATTTGTTGAACCGTGATGGCTCGATAGCGCTCGTCGTTCATGGTGAAATATGGCAGATAGTGGACGAGAGGAGTATTCAGATCGAGCTTGCCCTGTTCGGCCAGTTGCATAATGGCGGTTGCCACAAAGGGCTTGGAGATGGAGGCCATGTGAAACAGGGATGTTGCCGTGACCGGCTCTCGTGTTTCAAGATTCCTCACCCCGAAGCCTCTGGCATAGACAATTTCATCGCCACGGACAATCCCGATGGCAATGCCAGCCATCTCGAAGGATGCCATAACCTGCTGAATCAGTGGCTCTAACTGTTCTTCCAGCAGGGCAGTGATCTCCTGATTGCTTTTCTGCCTCTCCATACGTTCGTCATCCTCTCACAGCTTTTACCATTTCAGTCACATCCATTGTATCATAGTCTTTGGAAGCAGGGAGCAGGCAGGAGCGCAGCAAAAAACGTCGGGCTTTCGGCCCGACGTTTTTTGCTGCGCTCCTGCCTGCTCCCTGCTTCCGAATCACTTCAGAATGGGCAGACCGGTACCTTCGACGCGGGTGCGGTGGTGGCCGACGGTCTGTTTGATGCCGCCTTCGGGATAGACCAGCTTCGCCTCGCTCTCCGGCAACAGGCTGGCTACCTCTTTCAGCACAGCGTCGAGGAATTGATCTTCGGGAACGGTTTTGACCACCTCGCCTTTGCGGAAGATGACGCCGCGTCCTTTGCCGCCGGCGAGACCGACATCGGCGTCGCGAGATTCGCCGGGGCCGTTGACGACACAGCCCATAACCGCGACATGCAGCGGGGTCTGCACTTTGGACAGGCGGCGCTCAACCTCGTTGGCGACCTCGATCACGTCGATCTCAACACGCCCACAGGAGGGGCAGGAGACGAACGTGACGCCCCGGTTGCGCAGGTCGAGCGAGCGCAGAATCTCGTAGGCGACGGGAATCTCTTCCTCCGGCTCCGCGCTCAAACTGACGCGGATGGTGTCGCCGATGCCATCAGCCAGCAGCAGGCCGAGGCCAACGGAGGATTTAACCGCGCCGGTCACAAGCGTTCCCGCCTCGGTGATGCCGAGGTGCAGCGGGTAGTCCGAGCGCTGCGAGAAGAGACGATAGGCTTCTACGGCGGTCAGCGGCGTCGAGGACTTCAGCGAAACCTTGATCTCGTGGAAATCCAACGCCTCACACCAGCCAATGTATTCCAGGGCCTTGTTGACCATGCGCTCCGCCAGTTGTGTGCGCTCCTGGCGGCGTAGCTCAGCCGGATCGGTGCGCTCTAGCACACCATCATCGCGCAGCCGGACCTGGATACGCTGCATCTTGCCACGCTGGTCGAGCGCGTCAATCGAGCCAGAGTTGACGCCGATACGCATAGCGATGCCGCGCTCTTTACAGGCCACGACGATCTCTTCCAGCGATTGACGCCCGTTAATCAGATTGCCAGGGTTAATACGCACGCAATCGATGCCCTGGCGAATAGCTTCCAGCGCCAGGCTGTGTTTATAGTGAATGTCCGCAACCAGCGGAATATGAATACGCTTTTTGATGGCTCCGATAGCCAGCGCGTCCGCCTCTTCCGGCACGGCCACGCGCACAATCTCGCAGCCAACCTCTTCCAGGCGATGAATCTGCGCCACCGTGCTCTCAACGTCGCGGGTGTACGTGGTCGTCATAGATTGCACCGCGATGGGCGCA
>DASTKE010000750.1:0-2436 GCA_035716105.1 Ktedonobacteraceae bacterium
GTCCAGATCGAGGCCGAGCAGCGCGATGGAGTAGGGGGCGATGCTGAAGGGCCAGATGATGCCTTTTGCGTCGTGATGCTGCTCCACGACAATGCCCATCAGGCGGCTGATGCCGATGCCGTAGCTGCCCATGTGGAAGGGATGCGCGATTCCATCGGCATCCAGGTAGGTCGCGCCCAGCAGATCGCTGTACATCGTTCCCGGTTTGAAGATGTGGCCAGCCTCGCAGCCGCGCACGATGTGCAGCTTGCCGCCACAGGATGTGCAGGTTGCATCTTCATAGGCCGAGGCGATGTCAGCCCAGATATCCACGTGGAAGTCACGTGGGTAGTTGACGTTTTTGATGTGATAATCGACGCGGTTGGCACCGGCGACAAAGTTGTTGCCCGTTCGCAGCGAGGGGTCAGCCACAATCAGCACGTCATGTCCCTTGTTGAGCGGCGAGGTAAAGCCAGCCACGATGCCCGCCTGCTGAAGTTCCTCCGGTGTGGCTAAATGCATGTCAGTGGCATTGATGCTAGCGCGGTAGAGGGTGCTGCTCAACTTGACCTCGTTGATGTCCAGGTCGCCGCGCACAACGGCCAGCACCATCTTGCCACCGGTGACATAGCAGACGGTCTTCATGGTCTTCGCCTCCGGCACATGCAGGAATGCCGCCAGGTCGGAAATGGACATGCAGTTGGGCGTGTAGACCTCTTCCAGCGCGGCCTCCGGCTCATCGGGCAGGTCGCCGCGCACAAACTCCGCCTTCTCCACGTTCGCGGCATAATCGCAGCCCTCGCAGACAAGTGCCTCGTCCTCGCCTGCGTCAGTGAGGGCAATGAACTCCTGCGAGGCTGTGCCGCCAATCGGGCCGCTATCAGCATGGATGGCGACGAAACGCACGCCAACGCGATTAAAAACGGCATTGTACGCTTCGGACACTACACGGTAGCTGTTGTCCAGGCCAGCCTCTCCGGTATCGAAGCTGTAGAGGTCCATCATCAGAAACTCTCGCGTGCGCAGCAGTCCACTACGCGGGCGCGGCTCGTCACGAAACTTGGTCTGTATCTGGTAGACGCGCTGCGGCAAGTCGCGGTAACTGCGAACAAACTCCATCGCCAGCAGCGTCACAATCTCTTCATGCGTGGGGCCGAGCACCATTTCGCGCCCTCGCCGGTCTTTCAGGCTGAAAAGCCCAGGCCCATATATCTCGGCGCGGCTTGCGCCACTGGTGGGTCGCTTTTCCCAGATTTCCAATGGTTGCAGCACAGGCATCAGCACTTTCTGCCCACCAACGCGATCCATCTCCTCGCTGACGATCCGCGTAATCTTCTCCAGGACGCGCTCGCCCAGAGGCAGAAAACTATAGACACCGGCGGTAAGCTGGCGAATAAAGCCTGCTCGCACCAGCAGTTCCTGGTTGCCGCCTTCGGAGTCGCGAGGAGCCTCGCGCAAAGTCTTTGTCAATTGTTGCGAAACACGCATATATCATACCTTCCTCACATCACCCTTCTTAACTTACATAGACGATCGCAACAACCAGGCCAAAGACAATATGGTTAAGAAGGATCGCTATCATCACCGGCCCTGATCTGAAATACTCGCTGAGTTGAGGAACTCTCCGCATGGTCAGCAGCAGCAAGAGGATCACGAACAGGCCGTGAACGAAGCCAAAGATGATGCCCCAGTACCATGTAGGACTGCCTATGCCCAGGCCCCAGAGCGCGGCATACACGATGGCAAAGAGAACGCCCATCGAAAAATGAATGGCACCACCCAGCGTCACCGCCGACTCTTTGCTCGGAGCCGCTAAAGAGCCTAACAGGCTCACAGCGTCTATGCGCGGCAGTCGCAGCACTGGCCCGAAGTAGATAAGCAGGATCATCGCCATTCTGCCGGTTGACCCCGCGATAATGGCGTCTCGAATGTCAACTAAGACAGGGTAGTGGGCAAGCATCGTATGTAGCACAGCCGTATCTCCTTTCGCTCAGGAGGGAACTTCAATGCTTACAGGTATGCCTACATGGAAACAATCTCCGTCAGGAAAACTACAAAAACTCCTCGCCTCATTCTATGATACATTACAAATGCTAAAACATTTTCCCGCCGATTGGAACTTCTTTCGTGGGGGAAATGAGCACAACGCCGCCTTCTCCGTCCGAAAGGCCGAGCGTAAGCACTTCAGAGATGAACGGGCCAATTTGTTTGGGTGGAAAGTTGACGACGCCCATCACCAGTTTCCCCACCAACTCTTCTCGTGTATAGTGTGTGGTGATCTGAGCGGATGATTTTTTGACGCCAATTTCTGGCCCGAAATCTATCTCCAATTTGTAAGCAGGTTTGCGCGCCTTCGGAAAATCTTCCACCTTGAGAATTCTTCCCACCCGGATATCGACTTTCTCAAAGTCTCCATACGAAATCATGCTTCATTAGCCTCCTTTCAAAGGGATACGG
>DASTKE010000751.1:0-7078 GCA_035716105.1 Ktedonobacteraceae bacterium
CATACTATTCTCCTTTCCTTAGAAAACGTCATGAAAAGCTTCTTGTCTTCAGGACTGAGTATAGTATAGAGGGTGGAGGCGGGAAAGAGGGAGTGGAGAAAGACACAATCTGCTAATGTGTCGAAAGTAATGGACATCATCAGCGTTCCATTAAGGATAGCTTGAACTGGTCGCTTTATACAAGCAGGCAGCTTCCCTCTAGAAAGAAGCTGCCTGCTTGTATAAAGCGAACCACGTCTAACGCTGCGATTGTACTGTGGTCTGCTGCGATTGTTGCACGCCGTTTTTGGAGCGAATCTGTGGCAGCACATCTCGTCCGTAGTTCTGGAGGAAGGCGCGCTGGTCTGGGCCTGCCGAGTGGAAGAAAAGGGTAGTGAAGCCCAGGTCGATGAATTGCTGGGCATATTTGATGTGATCTTCCGCGTTGCCCGAAATGCAGCACATCTTCATGATGGTGTCGGAGCCGACCGACTTGCCGTTCTGCGCGGACATCTGCGGTGTATAGATTTTCTGGTCGAACAGTGCCGGGATGAAGGTGCCTGCCCAGTACTTCTTCTGGCACTCGATGGCGGCGTCCTTATCCTGGGTATAGGCCACATTCAGTTCGATCAGTTTGGGCATCTTCGACGGGTCTTTGCCTTCGTTCCTGGCAGCCTCATCGAATTTTTGGAGGAGTTGCTTGTACTCTTCTGGCTCTTTACCGCCGACGGTCATCAAGCCATCACCGTACTCTCCGGCAAAATCCGCGCTGTCAGGAACCAAGCTGGAGACATACAACGGAATGGGCGAGGCCGGAGGTGTAAAAAGTTTTGCTTTCTGCGTCTCGTAATACGTGCCATCATAGGTAACTTCCTCGCCGCTCCACAGCATACGAATGAGGTCAATGGCTTCGGCGAGCATATCCTGGCGCTCATCATATTCGGGCCACATACCTGTCGCGGCATATTCGTTCAGTGCCTCACCTGTACCCACAGACAGAAAGAAGCGATCCGGTGCCATTGACGAGACGGTTGCCGCTGCCTGCGCGATGATAGCCGGATTGTAACGCAGAATCGGGCAGGTCACGCCCGTACCCATGTGAATCTTGCTGGTGCGTGCCGCTACCGCGCCGAACCACGTCCAGACAAACGAAGCCTGTCCAGCCACACTCCACGGATTGAAATGGTCGCTAGAGTCGATAGTATCAAAACCTGCCTGTTCGGCAACGATGGCATAGTCGAGCAGTTCGCTAGGCGGGTATTGTTCTGGCCCCGCCTTCCAACCTAATTGTAGCATCAGTCTATCCTATCCTTTCTTTCGCTGATTTCGTGATGTGCTACTCCGCTTTAGGGAGTATTGCTTCCCCACTCGCGAGCAGATGCGCGTTTCACTCTTCACGTTGCATATTTTCCACGTACCCATACAGTAGGTAATCGTATGCGAAAGCAGGATAGTTTCAGGCTGAGGCCACAGGAGGCTAGCCCTGGTCGGACTGCGCCGCGCTTTCGTTTTCTCCTTCCTCTATCAACGGTGGATGAAAGTCGGCAGGTCTACTCGGATAGGGAGGAAGCCCTGTTACGGCTCCCAGTTCAGAGGTCTTCACGGCCAACCGCCGGGCTTTGCGTTCGAGCGCCAGCATAATCAGATCGACCAGGCTCGCCAGATCAAGGACGCCGCTATTGACGACCAGATCGTAGAGAACGGGGTCGTTGACATCGTGGTGATGCTGCATCTGAAGGTAATAAGCGCGGTCGCGGTCTTTTTGTTGGATGCGCGCTCGTGCGCTGGCCTCGTTCAAGCTCTCGCGCCGCATCACATAGCGCACGCGCTGCTCCAATGGGGCGACGACGCGGATATGCAGGATATCCCGCCGGTTTGCTAGCAACACTTGCGCACCCCGACCGACAATGACCGAATTCCCGGTTTCCGCCGCCGTCTCCACGACGCGCCGCAGCGCTTCATGATAGAAACGTTCCTGCATACCTGGCGAGATGGGAACGATGGGGACGCTGGCGAGCAATTCGGGGGCCGCTAATTGCATAGAGCCGAGCACACGGGAGATAAAACCCTCTACGTGCTCGTCGTGTACGGCGGCCTCCTCCTCCGTAATGCCCATATCGCGAGCGACATGGGCCACGATTTCGTGATCGATGAGCTGCCATTGGAGCTGCTGGGCGAGGCGTGCCGCGATTTCACCTCCGCCGCTGCCATACTGCCGCGAAATGGTGATGGCGCTCATCCTGGAAGCACGCTCTTGCTTCTGCTGCTTTTGTTGATTCTCGTTCATCGCCGGTCCTCCGCCAGATTTCAGGCTGGGAGTACACTATACATTGTTGCGCTTTGTGCCTTATCTCTCCCTCAAACAGATTATAGCCTCTTTTCATCAGTATTTGCTATGTCTTTCTCGTATGTGGCTCGAACTTTGCGGTCAAGTCTGGACATTATGGGTTTGCGCAAGACTATAATAACGGGGTATCACAGGCACAGGGTTGTGCTCAAGTATTTTGTGGAGGAACTGACGATGCCACGCGCTATAGATTTTCATGTCCACCTGCCAACGACGGAGTTTATGCAGGTCACCCTTGGCCCCTACGCGAAGGCAGCAGAACGCTATTTTCGTACCGAGGTGAAACTGAAGGATATCGAGCAGATCGCGGCTGACTACGCGGCACTCGATATGGTTGGCGTCCTGCTGGCCTGGGACGCGGAAACCGCTACGGGTCTGCCTCCGCTGAGCAATGACACCGTCGCGGCAATTGTCAAACGCTATCCGCAGCAGTTCGTTGGCTTTGCCAGCGTTGACCCACACAAGGGGAAAGCAGCCGTCAAGGAGATGGAACGGGCCATCAAAGACCTGGGGCTGGCGGGAGCCAAGTTTCACCCTGGCGTCCAGGCGTTCTACCCAAGCGACCAGCAATTTTATCCCTTGATGGAGAAGATTCAGGAGTTGGGTATTCCAGCGCTCTTTCACACGGGAACAAACGGTCTGGGGGCAGGCACGCCGGGAGGCATGGGTATCAAGCTGGACTACACACGCCCTATCCACCTGGATTCCCTTGCCGCCGATTTCCCTGGATTGACCATCATTGGCGCGCATCCCTCCTGGCCCTGGCACGAGGAGATGATAGCAACTATGCAGCATAAGACGAACGTCTTTAATGATCTTTCTGGATGGTCGCCAAAGTACATCCCTGAAGCGCTGTTGCGCGAAGCGGCCACACGGCTCCAGGGCCGCTTTCTCTTCGGCTCCGACTACCCCTTTATCACCCCGCAGCGCTGGATGAAGGATTTTGAGGCGGTCAAAATCGAGTTCAAGCCGGAGGTGAAAGAGAAGCTGTTCTGGAAGAATGGTCAGAAGCTGCTGGCGCATACGTCTGTAGCGCAGATGAGCTTCTCATCGTAACCGCGCTCCTCTCTTTAGAGGCTATAAGAGGACATTTCATATCCGCACCTGCTCTTTGCCCTGCACGCGCCGACTCTCGTAGAGGCGCAGCAGGATATCAGCCACGACTACGATGGCAATCGTTGCGATTGGAATGGCGATCTGCGTCCAGGGCAGGTGTTCGAGTACTGGACCGAGACGGATGTCATCAAGGATCATATTGGCTGCTGTCCAGCCCAGCACCAGCGCGGCCACCTCGAGCAACCAGGGCAACCGCCCGATCAGTTCGGCCACCAGCGCGCTGCCGAGCAGCAGAATCAACATGCTGAGCAACAAACCCGCCGCCAGCAGGAGCAGATTTCCGGCGGCCAGAGCACCAACAGCCAGAACATTATCCAGGCTCATCGTCACGTCCGCCACCAGAATGGTCAACAATGCTGCCCAGAAACCTTGTCTGGCTAGTGTCTGAGCAGGTGAAGACAACTTCTTGTTTGTTCCCTCTTTACTCGCGGCAGTTTCTTTCGAGTGCATCTTGCCACGATCCATCAGTAGCCGTACAGCGATGACCAGCAGGAGAAGTCCTCCGATCGCTTGCAGCAGGGGAAGCCGCAGCAGCAGTGTTGCAATGACCGCGAATATGATACGCAGGACGATGGCTCCTCCACCGCCAAACACGATGGCGTACCAGCGTTGGCGTCGGGGCAGGCCAGATGCCGCTGCCCCGATGACCAGCGCATTATCGCCACTGAGCGCCAGATCTACCAGAATAATGCTTCCTATTGCCGCTAAAAGTTCCATTAATGTTTCTCTTTCATATCTATTGTATCTGGATAATCACGTCTCCAGCCTGCAAAACGTATACCTGCCAGGCATATGAGGAACAGAAATCTGTATATGTTGTTCCTCATATGTGTGCTACTAAGCGCGTGAAGAGAGATGACGTTGGCGGCGCGCTTGCAGGAGCCGCTGCTTCAGCTGAGGCCGAAGGAATCGCCAGCCGAGGAAGAGGATGATAAGGAGGGCAACCACTCCCCAGCCGAAACGCTCGAACAGCAGTTGCAGGCGATCAATCTGTGTGCCAGCAAAGTAGCCCAGCAAACCGTAGAGGGTGTTCCACACCAGCGCCGCCACTAGCTCGTAGATGAGAAAGGTTCGGTAGCGCATTCGTGTCAGACCGGCGCTGAGCGCGACAAAGGAACGCAGATGCCCAATCAAGTGCGAGATCAGGATGGCTTTGCCTCCATGTTTCGCCAGCAGCGCCCGTGCCAGGCGGATACGTCCCGCCAGGCGCATGCGCCGCCCCAGGCGGCTCTCATTCAAACGCGCCGCCACATGCGTCAATACGAAGCGACCGAAGAGGTAATCAGCGTGGTAGCCAAGCACCGTCCCCAACCAGGCGAAAAAAATCACCCAGGGCAGGCTCAATGTTCCCAGGCGTGCGTAGAAGGCACCCAGCAGCGCCAGGGTGCCTCCCGGTAACAGCAGGCCCAGCAGGGCGGTATTTTCGCCCAGCGAGCCGAGAAAGACCAGCCAGTAACCATACTGGTCGTAGAGGCCAGCTAGCAGGTCAATCCAATCTTGTATCTGTAGCACGTTTCATTCCTTCGTGTTTTTTTCTTATTTATCCCACCAACTTCATCCCATCGACATATTTTTCTCATATCAGTCTGAAGACAGTATACCTGCTGAGGATGAGACCTTCCTGTAATGTTCCTGTGACCAA
Organism: Ktedonobacteraceae bacterium; assembly: GCA_035716105.1. Lineage (GTDB taxonomy): Bacteria > Chloroflexota > Ktedonobacteria > Ktedonobacterales > Ktedonobacteraceae > CADDYT01. The sequence goes on from DASTKE010000751.1 coordinate 5,085, forward strand.
CCTGAGAATCTGACTCCTGGTGTCCCCAATCTTCCATCTCTATCCTCTCATTAACGCGAAGGAGTTGGGGTTCTGGCACTTATGAGCGCCAGAGCCGTTGCGACAATCCAGAGGGGAACGGCCACCACATAAAAGGTGTTGATATAGAAGAGGTTGATGCAGACAAAGCCGAGAATGCCGCTGATCAGCATTGTGAGGCTGGCTACAGTGGGACGGTTCGATATCAATAATGCCGCAACCGTTGCTACAAGTGCCAGCAGCAGTGCCACCCAGCCAGCCCAGAGGCGAGCGCTGTACGCCGCCTCCCCTCCGACTGCGACAAAAGCAGTAATGGCGCTCACGAGGCCGACGATACCACCGAGAGCGCCCAACACAATAGCGATGATTCTCATACTTTTTTATGACCTTGCCCTTTCCCTGCTCAATGCTTTTTCTTTGTAGGTTGATGCCGGAGGACTCTTTGTGCCTGATGACTTCGCACCAGGCCCTCCCTGTGCCGCCTGAGCAGGTAGCCCGAACAGAACGGGATATTGCATCACCTTTGTTGGCACCAGCAGGTTTAAGAAGGTGCGTGTGACCACAATAGAGGTAAACATGCTTATCAGGACACCGATAAGGAGTGTGGTTGCAAAGCCCACTATGATACTGGCTCCAAAGGTGCTGCCAAACCCATAGAGCACGGCGCACGTGATGATTGTGCAGATGTTGGAATCACGGATGGAGGACCATGCCCGCTTCCAGCCGATATCAATCGCCGCGGAGAGCGGTCTTCCATCGCGCAGCTCCTCTTTGATGCGTTCAAAGATCAGCACATTGGCATCGACCGCCATGCCAATTGAGAGAATAAAGCCGGTGATACCAGCCAGCGTGAGTGTGACGCCAAGCACTTTGAAGAGCGCGAACGTTACTGCCGCGTAGACCAGCAGCGCGAGGTCAGCCAGCAGACCCGGCAGGCGGTAGTACAGCAGCATGAAGACCATCACCATGCCCAGACCTATCGCGCCGGCCACCTCGCTTTTGTAGATGGCTTCCTGCCCCAGTGTTGGGCCAATCGTCTGCTGGCTGGTAATGTGTAAAGCGATGGGCAATGCGCCGTAGCGGAGCACTGTTGACACGCGCTGCGCCTCGTCCCTCGTGAATTGACCGCTGATGACCCCTGCCCCCGTGATCGCACTCTGAATAGTCGCCGACTGAATCACCTCCCGGTCGAGCGTCACCGTCAAGATGGTGCCGATGTTCTGCTGTGTGAAGCTAGCGAAACGTCCGACGGCGTCTCCTTTCATAGCAAAGTTGATTTGCGGGCGTCCAGTTTGCTCATCGACGCCAACCCCGATTTGTTTGGAGTCCAGGTCGCGCCCGGTAAACAGTGGTTTGCCGTCTGGATTGTAGCTAGTATACTGCTGCGGGTCAAACTTTGTCCCCAGGGCAACCATGCCTTGAGGGCCGGTGTTCCAGAACTCTAAGGTACCTGTTTTGAGTAAGGTATTGATCGCCTCCTGCTGGTTTCCACTGGTGTAGCCGGGCAGTTCTACGGAGATGCGAGGCTGTCCATTGCTGGTCTGGATACGAATGCTCGGCTCGTTGACGCCCAAACCCCCGTTAACGCGCTGCTCGATCTGATCTCGCGTCGCGCTGATCTCACTGTTAAGCATCTCTGAGCTATACTGCTGACCAGGGTCGGGTTCCAGCAGCACGCGCACGCCGCCCTGTAAGTCCAGTCCCTGCTTCACCTGCAAGGGGTGGTGAATATCCAGCCAGCCAACATGTAGCCCAGGATTGTTCGGCCAGTCAATATAGGCTGCGCAGCCAGCTAATAGCAGTATGAAGAGCAGGAGTACTCCTGTTTTTTGTCGCATTGCTCCGATATCCTCTCATTTTTGAATTTGTCTCAGCATAATACTCCAAGATGAGATGAATCTGTGAAAAGGCTGAGGCGGAAATGAGAAGAGATTTCTGTACAGTCGTTCCGTCTGAAAAGGGGGGTATCCGAAACG
>DASTKE010000752.1:0-2909 GCA_035716105.1 Ktedonobacteraceae bacterium
TGTGAGGTTTTTATGGATGACGCAACTTCCCGGCCCCCATTAGAGCCATCAACCAGCGACAACGAGCTGGAAGACACACTCAAAGTCCAGGCAGTTTCGCCTCGCCGCCTGATAAGCGTGCTTGAAAAGCCTGTAGAGCGGCCTCTCCTTCCAGCTACAGCTTCCAGTATCGCAGAGGCGCAAAGGGCGTCATCTGTCCAGAGCACGTTTCAGGGAAAAGTGGCCTCTTCGCGCTGGCAGGCACTGCTTTTCATTGTATTGCTGTGTATCCTCGTCTTCCAGGCCACCAACCTGGGCTTTTCGCAATTTATTGGCCCGCAGGGCTGGGCTTTCGTGCTCAATGGGCCAGGCAATACGAGCAATGCAAATCTGATTAAAGAGGTCAACCAGCAACTGCACAAAACCACGAAACCGGCTTCTGATGCAACGACGACTCCCACGCAGATTACACCGCAGCAGTATATCGACCTGATTATGCAGAGGATGACGCTGAACCAGAAGCTAGGGCAACTCATGCTGGTGCAATTCGTTGGCCCCAGCTACTCGCCTGATCTGAGTACGATGGTTAGCCAGTATGACGTTGGAGCGGTCTTGATCTTCGCGGCCAACAATAACATCGAGAGCAAGCCGCAGCTCAAGGGCCTCATCCAGCAGATGCAGAGCAATAGCAGCGTTCCCTTGATGGTCTCGATTGACCAGGAGGGCGGGACGGTAGACCGGTTGGCACACCTGGACGGTACACGCCCGTCAGCAGCAGCCATTGGCGCGACCAATGATCCGCACCGGGCATGGGAAGAGGGCATGCAGGACGCAAAAGACCTTTCCTACTACGGCATCAACTTGAACCTCGCGCCGGTCGTCGATGTGACCAACGTCTTTAGCCAGCAACTCTACCTGCGCACCTTTGGCAATAATCCCACCATTGTCACGAAGATGGCGAGCGCGTATCTTCAGGGACTGCAACAAAGCAAAAAGGTGCTTGGCACGCTCAAGCATTTTCCAGGGCTGGGCGACGTGGCGTCCGATCCGCACATCACCGTTCCGTACCTGTACCGCTCGGAAAGCCAGCTTGAAGCTATCGACTGGGCACCCTATCGCGCTCTGATCGCGCAGGGCAATGTCTACTCGGTTATGGTCACGCACGAAATCGTTCAGGCCGTAGATGGCAGCAAACCCTCTTCGCTTTCCTATAAATTGGTGACGGGCATCCTGCGCGATAAGCTGGGATTTCAGGGTGTCATCGTGACGGATAGCTTGACTATGGAAGGGATTACCGCGTACTATACGGAGGCACAGGCGGCAGTGATGGCAGTAGAGGCAGGCGATGATTTACTGATGGGGGCCTCCACTCCTGCCGATGTGGCCGCCATGGTCGAGGGTCTCAAACAGGCCGTCAATTCGGGGGAGATCAGCCAGCAGCGCATTGATGACTCGGTACGCCGCATCCTGATGCTCAAGTATCAGATGGGGCTACTGCCCCTGCCAACCAACTAAGCAAGAGAGTTTATGATGACAATGGTTCAATCCAGCAGGCAGAAAACAGACCATACCAGATTCTGGCTGATCCTGGTGATCAGCCTGGTGGTTATAGAGACAATCCTGGTCACGCTGGCCCTTGTGCCTGCCCAGTTATGGACACGCCTGATGCCACAATCACCCAGCGCTGGCCTTGATGGGCCATTTCCCGCTTCCATCGCCCCTGTGATTACCGCTTTTCTTTACCTGCTCCCTACCATTATTGGCTATTTGACGCGCACATGGCAACGCGCACTGCTCTATGCCACCCTACCCGCCTGGATCGGCCTGGGGCTTTTCGTCATAGCCGCCACGTTCAAAGTGGGCGCATTCTATCTCATCTCCGTCGATCACGTCACTGCTAACGTCAGTATGCTGGAACTTTTCGCCGCGCTAGGCGCAATTGGCTGGTTGGGACGTTCTTTCTTTAAAGTGAACTGAGCAACAGCAGGGATGTAAGTAGCAAAATATACGAAACAGAAAAACTGTGCTATGCTAAGACCACTACGACTTGTACGTTTTGTGACCGGTCAATTAGAGAGTGAGACACCGTCGTTCGCGACGGAGAACGGGGGAGGAAGCGAAGTGGAAGATGTGCAGAAGCTCTCGGATACGCAAGAGGCGCTGGCACCAATGAACAGTGAAGTTGCGGTCAAAGATGCCAATCAAACACCCGGCAACAGTGAAATAGCGAGTAGCGAGATAGAGGCGCGGCACCTGCTGAAGCGCACGCCCAACAGCTACCTGCTCAACCAGGCCTATGGGCTGTGGGTCTTTATTTCGCTGTTCCTGCTGACCATCATCGTGACGCGCAAAGTCTCTGTCGAGCAATACGGTGTCTACGCTATCGCGATGGCCGCGTTCAACACCATCGCCTACATTGTCGCCTTCGGGCTGGAAGACGCCATCACCACCTTCGCGCCGCGAGTCTTCGCCGAGCATGGCAGAGGCGCGGTCGCCGACCTGATCCGGCGCTTGCTCGCCCTGCGCTTCGTCATTCTGGCTGCCAGCACCATCATCATGCTTTTCGCCATGCCGGTACTGGCGAATCTTGTCGCCGCCATTCCGCTCAACGGCTCTGCCGCTCTCGCAGCCGGTATGCGCGACCCGCAGTTGCTTGGCCACATCACGCCCATCGCTATCTATGTCATAGGCAATGGCATCAGCAGCCTTTTCACCTCCGTCTGCGCCTCGCTGATGCGTATGCGCTTCGTCTTCATCGTCGGCAGCGCCACCCAGCTTGCCTTGCTGGTCATGAGCTTCGTGGTACTCCAACTTGGTTGGGGCATCAATGGCGTACTCTGGGTGCTCGCGCTCACCTCGCTGCTCAACGGATTGGCCTTCGTGGTCTGGCTGGCCCCACTGCTCTTCACACAGGCAACAGAGTACAGACA
>DASTKE010000753.1:0-9495 GCA_035716105.1 Ktedonobacteraceae bacterium
GCGATGCGCCTCACCAGCGGCGATATCCTGGTGACACAGGCCACCGATCCGGGCTGGACGCCTGTTTTTCCACTGATAAGCGGAGTCGTGCTGGAAATCGGTGGTCAGCTCTCACACGGGGCTATCGTCGCGAGGGAGTACGCATTGCCTGCCGTCGTGAACGTCCAGGGGGCCATGCAGCACATCAAGGACGGGCAGATGATTGTCGTTGATGGCACCAATGGTCGCGTCTACCTGGATGATATTGCTCTCAATTAACAGTGACGCTCTTCAGTTGCCGCGCTATCTGTGCCTCGTGGATGGCATCGTGAGAGACAATATGCAGGGTGTGAGTGCTGATGGTGATATCGCCCTGCTCCTCGTGCTGGCCAGTGCGCTCCCATTGCTGCGCTGAGAGCTGCTCCAACTCAGCAACGTGTTGTGCGCGGAAACGGGTGAACGCGGCCAATGCATCCCGCAGGTCGTTGGCGGCGTAGTTGCGCTCCTGCGCCCACTGCTCCTGATCGAAGGCGGCGATGTTGGGATGTTCCGCGTCTCTCATCAGGCGCATCCGTTCCACCGCACGCTCTTCGGCGTCGCGCAGGTGACACATGACCTCGATAACCGACCATCCCTCGTCACCACCACGTGCCGTGCTGGCCTGTTCCTGCGTGCAGTCCGCGAGCAACCCTTCCAATGTCTCTGGCGTGGCACGCAGGGCATCCAACAAATCCTGAGCAATGTTATACATACTTACGCCTCCTCGACGCGCCGCAAGAAATTCTGCACAAGTTGCATGTAACGTTCCGGGTCTTCGGCGCTGGAGATATGCGAGCAATTTTCGAGCATAACCCACTCCGAACCAGGAATGCCCTTGTGGATCACTTCGTTGATGACGGGCGTGGCTTCGTCGTACTCACCGGAAATGATCAGCGTCGGGACGCGAATTTCAGAAAGACGGTCGGTACGATCCCAATCCTTGATGGTGCCGGTGACGTGGAATTCGCTGGGACCATTCATGATGTAGTAGACGGCACTCATATTGTCGAAGGCGCGTTGCACGTAGTCGGGCATGGGATTGACGCGCACAACGTGGCGCTCATAGAAGACCATCATGGCTTCTTGATACTCAGCCGAGTCGGTGGTGCCAGCCTCCTCGTGACGCAGCAGGGTCGCATTCACCTCCGGGGGCAGTTCCGAGCGCAGCCGGTTTGCCTCCGCGACCCACAGGGGAATGCTCGACGTGGTGTTCGAGAGTATCAGGCTGACCAATCCCTGCGGCTGTGTGAGCGCGTATTCGATAGCAAGCATCCCGCCCCACGACTGTCCCAGGATGTGAACGCGATCCAATCCCAGTTCGCGGCACATGGTTGCCAGCTCATCGACAAAGCGCTGCACGCCCCACTGCCTGATAACGCTCTCATCGGGCTTGTCGGATTGCCCGCAGCCCAGTTGATCGTAAAATATCACGCGCCGCGCCTCAGAGGCCAGCGCCGAAAGGTTCTCCAGGTAATCATGCGGCGCGCCCGGCCCACCATGCAGCAGCAGCAGTGGAATGCGTTCATGCTCTCCTCCACCGCCGACGCTGCGGTACCAGACACGGTACCCATCCTCAACAGGAACAAAACCCTCTTCTTCATGAATGCTCATATGCAAGAACCAACTTTCCGTAAGCAAACTCTGTATCCCTGACGTTATACCTCTGCGACCTTTTCGGCAAAGTGGCAGGCGGCATAGTGCTGGTGGCCCTCTTTTGCCTCAAAGGGCGGCTCAACCTCGCGGCAAATCTGCTGCGCCATCGGGCAGCGGGTATGGAACCGGCAACCGGATGGGATATTGATCGGGCTGGGCAGGTCGCCGGAGAGAATGATACGTCGGCGACGTTTCTCGATCTTCGGATCGGGAATGGGAACCGCCGAGAGTAGCGCCTTCGTATAGGGATGCTTGGGGCTGGCGTAGAGTTCATCACGGTCCGACAGTTCAACGATTTTGCCCAGGTACATCACGGCGATGCGGTCGGCAACATGGCGTACCACGCTCAGGTCATGCGAGACGAAGAGGTAGGTCAGATTGAACTGTTGTTGCAATCGTTGCAGCAGATTGAGAACCTGGGCGCGAATCGAGACATCCAGTGCTGAGACCGGCTCGTCAGCAATCACAAACTCCGGGTTGATGGCGAGGGCGCGAGCAACGGCAATACGCTGGCGCTGGCCACCACTAAACTCGTGTGGGTAGCGGTCAATGTATTCGGAGCGCAAACCGACCACGCGCAGCAGCTCGACGGTTCGTTCGCGAATCTCCTTAGCGCTGCCAACATGGTAGACGCTCATCGGTTCGGAGATCAACGAGCCAATGGTATAACGTGGATTGAGCGAGGCGAAGGGGTCCTGGAAGATCATCTGCACCCGGCGGCGCATCTGTCGCAGCGCTTCGCCATTCAGTTTCGCCAGGTCTTGGTCGCCAAAGAGCACCTGTCCAGATGTCGGCTTATACAACCGCACGATGGTACGCCCGATGGTGGTCTTACCGGAACCGCTTTCTCCCACCAGCCCCATCGTCTGACCACGCTCAATGGAAAAAGTGATGCCATCCACTGCACGCACATAGCCCACCACGCGCTGCAATATGATGCCCTGCGTCAGTGGAAAGTGCATTTTGAGGTCACGCACATCGAGCAGGGTCTTGCTCCCAACTAACGTATCTGCCATCCTACAGTCCCTCCCTTACAATGTCGATTGAGCGGCTTCACCCGCCGCTGTAGCGACTGCCTGCATAGCAGCCAGGCGAGCCTTACGCCGTCGATCCGCATAGGCCTGCTCTTTCGGGTCGGTCACATCTACCCAGCAGGCTTTCAGATGGGCTGCGTTCCCCGCCAACGGATCAAGCGGGGGCATGGTGCGGCAGATAGCACGCGCAAAGGCGCAACGCGGCATAAAGGGACAACCGGTAGGTGGGTTAATCAAATCAGGCGGAGCACCCTCAATCGTTTTCAACGTACTTGTTCGCTGCTCATCCACACGAGGAACGGACTCCAACAAGCCCAATGTATACGGATGGCGGGGATTGGCGAAGAGTTCATCCGTCGGGGCGGTCTCAACCACTTTTCCCGCGTACATGACTACAACGCGGTCGGTCATACCCGCCACAACACCCAGGTCGTGGGTGATGAGGATAACCGCTGTCCCGAACTCATTGCAGACGCCGCTAATCAGTTCGAGAATTTGCGCCTGAACGGTGACATCCAGCGCGGTCGTCGGCTCGTCAGCAATTAGGAGCCTGGGATTGCAGGCCAGGGCCATAGCGATCATCACGCGCTGACGCATCCCGCCGCTGAACTGGTGCGGATAGGAATTGATGCGTTGTGCTGCAGCCGGGATACCCACCTGTTCGAGCAGAGAGATAGCGCGTTTGCGGGCCTCATCCTCGCCCAGTTTCAGGTGAATGCGCAGCCCCTCGGCAATTTGCTTCCCCACCGTCATCGTGGGATTCAGGGAGGTCATAGGGTCCTGGAAGATCATGCCGATTCTCCCGCCCCGTATCTTGCGCATCCGGCTCTCAGGGATACTCAGCAGGTCTTCGCCCTCAAATAGCACACTGCCACCTGCGTATTCACCTGGAGGCTGGGGGATCAAACACATGATCGAGAGTGCCGTTACACTTTTCCCACAGCCGCTTTCGCCCACGACACCGACTTTCTCGCCGGGCTTCACCACGAAACTGACTCCATTGACCGCGTGTACGTGCCCGGCCTTTACCTTAAAATAGAGCTTGAGGTCCTGCACCTCCAGCAAATTTTCACCCAAGTTTTTACTCCTGCTGCTACACTAACGTTCAGTCATGTAGGGGTCAAGGGCATCTCGTAGGCCATCGCCTACAAGATTAAAGCAGAGTACCGTAAAGAAAATGAGCAGGCCGGGAGCAAGTACTAACCAGGAAGCCGAATCAAAGTAGCTTTGCCCACCACTAACGAGGTTGCCCCAACTTGAATCAGGTGGCTGAATACCAAAGCCGAAGTAGCTCATCACTGATTCAAGGATGATATTGGATCCAACCAATAAAGTGGCGTTGACGATAATGGGTCCCGCGGCATTGGGTAGGATGTGACGGAACATCAAGCGCATGTTTTTTGCTCCAATGGTACGTGCCGCGAGCACGAATTCTCGCTCCCTGAGTGCCAAAAATTCGCTTCTTACTAGCCGGGCTGCATATGTCCAGGTTAAGACAGCGATCAAAATAATCACACTTTTGGGTGTGTGATCAGTGAACGAAGCAGACAGGACAAATAGAAGCAGGTAGAGTGGTACGGCCAGTATGACGTCGGTAAAGCGCATGAGCACGTTGTCAATAACGCCCCCATAGTAGCCCGCGAACGAGCCAACCCCGATGCCAAAGATGATCGCCATGAGCATCGAGGTCAATCCGATAATCAGTGAGACACGTCCTCCTGCCATCACCCGCGCCAATTCATCCCGGCCCACATCATCCGTGCCGAGAGGATGCGCCAGACTCGGGGGAGCAAATGTCGAAGAAACATTGTCTACATTGATCACATTGGGATCGAGCCGCCAGAGGAAGGGGCCAATAAAACAAAATAGAAACAACACGATGAGGAAGATGGCCCCAATAATGGCCGTGCGGTTGCGAATAAAACGGTCGAAGATGATGCGTCCCTGACTGCGTCGTGGACGCACCAATTCTGGCGTCAGTTCGAGAAACGGTTCGATCTCTTCTCCTGTTGGTGGAGTGGCGTTCAGTCGTTCGGATATATCCACGGATAGTTCCTCCTCTTCAGAAACCGTCTAGGAGTAGCGGATACGCGGGTCAACCACTGCATAGAGAATATCGGCGATCAGGTTGAAAGCGATGACGAAGGTTCCTGCCAGCAGCAACATCGCTAGCAAGACAGGAAAGTCTCGCCCTTCAAGCGAATCGATAAAGAGCGAGCCCATACCAGGCCAGGCGAAAATGCCCTCGGTAATGGCAGCCCCACCGGCTATCTGCCCCAGATCGAGAGCTACAATGGTAATCAAGGGAATAATGGCATTACGCAACCCATGTCGCATCAGCAAGCGCGCAGAGGAAACGCCTTTGGCGCGAGCAGTGCGCATATAGTCCTGTTTGACTACATCGATCATAGAAGAGCGCATGTAACGACTCCAACCGGCGACGAAGGTAATGGCCAGCACACTGGCGGGTAAGATCAGATGCAAGACGCGATCCAGGACGGTATTAAAGAAATCAAACGTGTAGCCATAGGTTGCTGTTCCTGACGTGGGCAACCAGTGCAAGGTGACGCCAAAGATATCCTGGGAGAGGAGGGCGAATAGAAAGATCGGCATTGAAATACCGAAGTAGGAAAGCGTGGTCAGCGTATAATCGGTCAGGGTGCCCTGCCGAACGCCAGAGATCACGCCTATGCCAATCGCCAGGATGAGCGCCAGAAGCAACGCCGGTATAAATAATTCCATCGTATTGGGGAAACGCTGCGCCAGAATATCGGTAACAGGTTGATTGGTGGCAAAGGAAAAACCAAAGTTGCCGGTTAAAGCACTGCCCAGCCACTTGAGGTACTGAATATAGACAGGTTGATCGAGACCGAAGCGAGCGCGTATGGCAGCTCTACCAGCAGCACTCAACCGAGGGTTGAGGAAAACTGCATCTGCCCCACCTGGAAGCAAGTGAATTAAGGCGAACATGGCAATGGAGAGAAAAAATAACAAGATGAGTGCCTGTAAGCAGCGTCGCATGATATATCGTGTCATATCTGCCTCCAATAAGCTCTCTAAGGGGATGGAAAATCCTGGATATAGTGTACCATATTCATTGCCCTCTATGTCAACATTTTGTCACCCAGGAATAACGAACCTCTGGATGGACATACTCTTGTGATATCCATCCAGAGGTTCTCTTACTAGAGACGACTAGAGGAGCAATACTCGCGCGTGGGTACTAACAGGTGCCGTTGGTACACCACCATTGCCACACATTGACCGTCTCGGAAGCACCCATTGGGCCAGGAGCATAGTTGTGGGCAATGCTACTCTTGTACATAGCGACGTCAGCAGGAGCATATTCCGTAATGAACGGGAATTCCGTCAGGTAGATCTGGTGGAGCTTATTAAAGGCATCCTGGCGCGTGGCTACATTCGTGGTCGACAATTCCTGATTGAACAGGGGATCGGTTGCATGGTCGCACCAGTAGGAGAAGTTGCCACCACTGTAACTGTTGGCTGCCGTTGGGACCTGGTTGCAAGCAAAGGCTGAGGAGTCATCAGCATCGTAGTTGTACGTATTCTCGAACTCAGCCAGACCATACTTGGTGACATCACCTTTAGGCAAAATGTCGCCAAAGAAGGTACTCGCCGGATAGTTCTGGATATCGAGCTTGATGCCAATGGCCTTGAGGTTGGACTGCAAGATCAGCTCGTCAGCAGCACGCCAGGCATTATTGGCCGTGGTGGAGTAGAGGAACTCCATACGCTTGCCATTCTTAGTGCGGACGCCATCCGCTCCCTTAGTGTAGCCATTCTGATCGAGCAGAGCGTTGGCCGCGGTGGGATCGAATTTCGGGCAGGGTGCATCGGCCTGATAGCCAGGATTAAACGACTTGGGATGGTCGGTACACAGTGGCAAGGCTGCTCCACGGCGGGCCGTCTGAATCAAGGCATTGTGGTCAATGGCCATGGCGATAGCTTTGCGCAGATTGACATCCTGCAACAGGGGATTGTGCAGATTGAAGTAGATGGCCTCAAAGCCAGCCGAGCCAGGCGTGGTGTACAGAGTATAGTTGGAGACCGCCTTATACTGGGGGATCTTGGTTACATCCAGGAACCAGGCAGAATCGATGGAGCCTGCCTGAATATCTTTGAGGATGGTGTCGTAATCCGGCACGATACGGAACACAATCTTATCCAGGTAGGGCAGGCCCTGGGAGGCCAGGTAGTATTTGGGATTGCGCACCACCGTGATATGGTCATGCACCACATTCTCTGATACCATGAATGGGCCGCTGGTGGCCGTTGGCTTCAGGTTTTGCGGGGACTTGAGGATGGCATCAGGAGACATGCTGGCAAATACATGCTTGGGCAATACGGCACCGGTCAGTCCATCAGTCCAGATTGAAACGAACGGCTCGAAGGGAGCACTCAGGTGGAAAGTGATCGACAGATTATCTGACGAGACATCCGCCGACTTGATCAGATTGAAGCCGGTGGTACTATAAGCACCAAATTTGGGATTGTTCCATAGTTTCCATGTGAAATCAACATCTTCTGCGTTGAGAGGCTGGCCATCCGACCATTGCAGGCCGGGCCTCAGTTTGATCGTCCAGGTTTTTAGATCGTTAGAGACATCACCATTAGCCTGCGAAGGAATCTCCCTGGCCAGACCGGGATGAACAACTCCCTGTGTGTCGCCATAGAAGAGCGGGGTATAGATGGACTGGTTGACAAGAGCCTCATATGTTTCCGCAGAGCCATTTGGAATCAATGAAGCAGGCTCTTCGTACAGGTCGTCCGTCCAGGTTCCACCCTTGACCGGTTTTCCACCCGTATTGGTGGATGCCGGTGTTCCTGAAGCGCCACAGGCACTCAGAATCAGGAATAGCACCGACATGATGGAAGAGAGAATCAGCAGAGAACGGGGTCTAGATCTCTTGGGCATCAGGTCCTCCTCAGTAAAATACAAACCACTAAGAAGTTCGTTTCCCACCCTCTGGGAAACTAGAGGTGCCAGGAGAGGCATTCTTCCTACACCTTGTGGGAAAGCGAGCGCCAGGCAACGTATTTCATCGTATTAGATGAACATAAACCGACGTTATAGATTACTACGTAACTCTAGCCCAACTTCTCACATCAATTTCCAATTTGCCCAGGTGATAGAATATTTTTACGCTTTGTGCGAATTGTCTTAGACGGCAACCAGACCCCAAAACGCTCGTCGCCGGCTCAAAAGCAACTCAACCGCTTGCGCTTGATCTGCGAAACCGTCAATGCGCAGTTGCAAGAGCAATTGCACTTATCCAAGCACTATGCCAAAAGCACGTGGGGCCTGATGACTCGCATCGCCGCCAAGGTCACCGCTCATAGCGTCGGCATGATGCTCAATACTCTTTTAGGTCGACCAGCCCTCGCTTAGCTGATCTGGCCGTCTAAGACAATTCGCACAAAGCGTAGATGTGTTTATTGGAAAGAAAGTGCCTACCAGCGTACAATACCAGACAGAAAGCAATGAGAAGGGGTAAAGAACATGGCCCAATTAGAAGATATCGATTTGACTGAACGGCTACTCCTGAAAGGCTATCCCTTTCACAGGTATAGTCCACGCCTCAACGATCCTGTTTCGATGGCGATGACACCGCTGCGCAAACCCCTGGCGGCCAGCACCGTCGCGCTGATTACCACAGCAGGATTAAGCCTTGCCGATCAGCCACCATTTGATACCACGATACGCATGGGGGATAGCTCATTTCGCGAGTTTCCCGGCGATATTTCTCCGCAGGCTCTGGAGATGAATCACCGCAGCTGGGCCTTTGACCAGACGGGCATCCTACGCGACCGCAACCTGGTATTGCCGCTCGACCGCCTGCGCGAGATGCAGGCCCGTGGAGAAATCGGAGCCATCGCGCCTCACCATTATAGCTTCATGGGTTCCATCATCGGGCCAGGAAAGCTCATAAAGTTCTCCGCGCCAGAAGTGGCACACCGACTGGTCGCAGATGGCGTCGATGTCGCCCTACTCACCCCGGTCTGACCTATGTGCCACCAGTCTGTAGGGCTGATCCAGCGCGCCATCGAATATGCAGGCATCACCACAGTCTCGATCTCGCTCTTGCGGGAAATCACGGAGAAAATCCGGCCTCCCCGTGCGCTCTTCGTGCCTTTCCCCCTGGGCTACTCGCTCGGCGAGCCGAATAACCCCGACCTGCAAACGCGCATCCTGCGAGCCGCCTTCGCGCTCCTCCTGCGCACCGACGTGCCAGTACTAGAAGAGTTCAGTCTAGCTTCCGTTTAAGCGCAAAATTCCTCCATTGTCGCAACCAGTATATCAGCACAGCGCTGCAATTGCGCAAGATCGGACCATTCGACGACCGCGTGCGCACCCGCGCCACCTGGGCCGAAGATGACTGTGGGAATGCCAGCCTCGGCCAGCAAAGCCGAGTCCATCCAGCCAAACGAGCCGCCGATGCCGGGTTCGTCACCAGGCAACCTCGTAGCCTGGCGCAGCAGCGTCTGGAAAATGGCTTCCTCTTCGGACACCTCAAATGGTCCTTGTACCATCATCGTTTTCATTGCGGCTTTGAACTGCGGGTCGGTGGCGGCTATCTGATCGAGGAGCGATTGAATCTGTGCCTCTACGCGCTCCCGCGTCTCGCCTGGAACCGTCCGGCGCTCGACGTTCAGAAGGCAGCGTTCGGGATAGCTCGAAAGTTCCTGACCACCCGCGATCAGCGAAGCATGAAGCGAGCCGCTGCCAAGCAAAGGATGCGAGGGTGCGGCACGCAGTGAGCGATCCAGT
>DASTKE010000754.1:0-6883 GCA_035716105.1 Ktedonobacteraceae bacterium
TGAGTTTCTCGGCGAGAAACTCAACCGTTCAGCCGAATCTGGGATGACTCATGTTGCCCCGTAGTGAGCGCCGCAGGCGCGACTTGTAAATGACGTTGATTTCCTCTTGAGATGCGATGACAGGTAACTCATCACATGCTATAATTTCATGCAAGAAGTTCTCAAGCCTTCAGAGGAGTGGACAGTTATGAGTGGCCAGTCTCTGTTTTCCGGGCAAGCAAATCTCACCTTCGACAGACAGATCCTCAGCAGTCTGATCGAGCTTGCTCACGACGCCGTTCTGGAGCGCGACCCCGCCAGCACCATCATCACATGGAACCGTGGAGCAGAGGAAATCTACGGGTGGACAGCGCAGGAAGCCATCGGGCAGACGACGCACAGCTTGCTCCAGACCCGCTTCCCAGAGTCTCGCGAGGCGCTCGATAGTGTGCTGGCCCGGGGAGAGCAATGGGAAGGAGAGCTGGTTCACACGCGGCGCAACGGCGCTGAGGTGATAGTAGAAAGCCGCCAGGTGTTGATGCGCGACGAGCAGGACCAACCTTTTGCCATCCTGGAAATCAATCGAGACATTACCGAGCGAAAGCAGCAAGAGCAAGAAAACCAGGAGCAGTATCGCACCATTGTGCGCACAGCCAACGAGGGCATCTGGCTCGTCGACTAGGAAGCTCGCACGCTTTATACAAACGAACGTATGGCAGCTATGCTCGGCTATAGCGTGGAGGAGATAGCAGGGCGCACGGTGCCGGAATTTGTTTTCACTGAAGACCTTCCTCTGACGCAGGAACGCATCGGAAACAATCTCCAGGGTCAATTTGAGCAATTCGATTTCCGTTTTCGCCGCAAAGATGGTATGCCGCTCTATGTGCTGGCTTGCACAAGTCCAGTGCACGATGGACGAGGGAAAATTGTGGGGGCACTGGGCATGTTCACCGATGTCACCAGACGCAAACGAGCAGAAGAACAGGAACATTTTCTCTCAGAGGTGAGTAAACTGCTCACCTCCACCCTGGACTACCAGGAAACGCTCGCCAATATTGCTCTACTGGTTGTTCCGCAGCTTGCCGACTGGTTTTCCGTTGACCTGGTGGATGATGAAGGGAACGTTGAACTGATTGAACTGCATCATAAAGACCCGGAGCAGGTGCAGTGGGCAAGGACATTACGAGAGCAATATCCGGTTGATCCTGATGCAGCCACCGGTACGCCACATGTTGTACGCAGCGGAGAATCCGAACTCTATCCAATCATCACGGATGAGATGCTGGTTGCCGGGGTCAGAAACGAGGAGGAGCTTGCCATTGCTCGCCGGATTGGCTTCCACTCCATAATGAGTGTTCCACTGGTGGCACGCGGGAAGGCCACTGGCGCGGTCACATTCGTCTCAACGGAATCAGGCCGAACCTATGATGAGCGTGATTTAGCCCTGGCGGAAGAAGTGGGGCGCAGAGCAGGGATAGCGCTCGATAATGCCCGGCTGTATCAAGAAGTAAAGCAGGCACGCGATCAATTAGATATCATCCTGCAAGGCGTCGCTGACGGCATCATTGTCTATGATAAGAGCAGCCAGATCATTTATGCCAACGAAGCGGCGGTACACATGACCGGTTCCACATCACTGGAGGCCATGCTGAAAGCTTCGCCGTCTGATATTGTTGCGAAGTATGAGATCATCGACGAACGGGGAAAGTCATTTCCCCGCGCTCAACTGCCGCACTTGCGCGTGCTTGCCGGAGAAGGCAACGTAGAGGCCATTATCGGTTACTCCAATAAAGCAACCGGGCAGTCCGAACGCTGGTCGCTCATCAAATCGCGCCCGGTGCTTGATGGGCAGGGTGAGATCATCTATGCCATCACGATCATGCATGATATTACCGAACGTATCCTTTCAGAGCGCCGGAAAGACGAGTTCATCAGCATGGCAAGCCATGAACTGAAAACACCCGTGACAAGTTTGAAGGGTTTTACCTACGTGCTGCAACGCCGCTTGAGAAGGGTGAAAGATGAACAGGGACTGCACTACCTCGACCGCGTGGATGCACAACTTGATAAGCTCACCAAGCTCATCAGTGACCTACTCGATGTATCCAGAATGCAGACAGGCAAATTGAACCTGCAAAAAGAGCCTTTCGCCCTGGATGAGCTGGTTCAGGAAACGGTGGAAAATGTCCAGGCAGCCACGCCCACCCACCTTCTGCTCATTGAGGGGAAAACAGATGCGCAGGTATTTGGCGATAAGGACCGGGTCGGGCAAGTATTCGTCAATCTGTTAACTAATGCCATTAAATACTCTCCCCATGCCAATCAGGTGATTGTGCATCTCCACCGGGACCAGGAGCGCGCCCATGTGAGCATACAGGACTTCGGTATTGGCATCGATGAAGTACATCACCAACAAATCTTCGAGCGCTTCTATCAGATCACAGACCCGGACGAAAGAACATATCCGGGCCTCGGCATTGGCTTAAATATCTCCAGTGAGATCGTGGAACGGCATCATGGCAGGATATGGGTGGAGAGCAAAAAAGGCGATGGAGCAACCTTTTCTGTATCCCTGCCTCTTCTTATTAAAGAGGGATAATCGCTATTCCTGACGAGGCAGACACAAGAAAGGGCGATAGGTCAATGCAAAGTACACAAAAGAAAATCCTCGTGGTCGATGATGACCCGGACATACTGGAATTCTTGCAGGTGATTCTGGAAGAGGAAGGCTATATCGTCACCGTCACGGACAAGGGCGAATATCTTGAGCAACTTCATAACGGCGGTCTGCCCCAGCTGATTTTACTGGATGTGCTGCTTTCGGGCAAGGATGGCCGTGAGATTGCCAGGCATCTGAAAAGCCAGGATGAGACAAAGCACATTCCGATCATTATGTTTTCGGCCCATCCCAGCGCCGGGGGAACCGCCCATAATTCCGGTGCCGATGATTTTCTAGCCAAGCCATTCGACATTAACATCCTACTGGGAAAAATCCGACACTATGTATAACCTGTAGGGGCCGATTGATCGCGCCCAGCGCCGATCAATCGGCCCCTACATTTCCGGTTCAACATAAATGGTTCGCTCTCGTTCGTAGATGACCATGCCGGGGCCACCGCCCTTCATGTGGCGCACGTGGCGTTGCAGCGTATAGTCGACGGGGACGCTGGTGCTGCCGCGTGCCTGGCTGTAGTAGGCGGCAAGGCTCGCGGCTTGCTCGATAGTCTGGCGCGGCACCTCGCGGCCAGCCGCTTTGATAATGACATGCGCGCCCGGTACGCCTCGCGCATGGAGCCACAGGTCATTGGCCGAAGCCTGGTGAAACGTCACATCTTCGTTCTGGCGGCTGTTCTTGCCAATCAGCAGCGTGAACCCGTCGCGGCTCTGCACATGCAGTGGGACGCCGCCTCCGGGAGGTGTTGGCTTCCCTTTGCCCTGCTTCCCACCCTTCTTGCCCGCTTTTTGCGGCTTTTTTTGTTGTTGAACGCGAGCGCCGCGCATGTAGCCTGCCGTTTGCACCTCGGCTTTGACCAGCGCGACCTCGGCTGGCGTCTCGGCCAGCATGAGATCGGCCAGCAGTTGTTCAATCGTCGCCAGTTCCACCGCGTTCTGCTCGATCTGCGCCGGGACAAGTTCAGTGGCGCGACGCAGCTTGTGGTATTTGTTGAAGAGACGATTGGCGTTTCCCACCGCATCAAAGCGCGGATCGAGCGTGATGGCGACTTCAGGCTGCTCTCCACCGGCGTCGCTCTCAGCATAGAAGTCAGGCAACGAGATGTGTGTCTGGCCCTGCTGCACCTCGTACTGGTGGGCCAGCAGCAGTTCGGCGTGCAGGCGATAGCCAGCCGCCTCTTCCGATTTCGCCATCTCCTGTTGCAGCAAATCGGCCTTGCGTTTGCAGCGTTCCAACTGCGTCTGTAAGACCTTGCGTACAGGGGCGCGCACTCCTTGCATCGCGTCCCGCCACTCAGCACGGGCGTAAAACTCATCCAGAGCCGCGTTCATGGATGGCAGAGAGCGAACCTGCACGTCCGGCAGTTCCGCGTATTGTTCCAGTACATACGGCGCAAAAGCCAGGGGAACACGCGCTGCCCCCGCCTCGTTCCCTTCGCTCCTGCCATCGCGCTCCACAAGCTGGGGAAGCCAGGCGTGGCTATCATACAGCGCGGCGAGGTCACGCACATTCCAGGCCAGTTCTTCCCACGTATCGTCGCTGACCGCCCCTCTGTCCAGCACACTCTCGGCATTGCCCGTCGTGCGAAAAACCACCTCTTTGGCTGACAGAGGACTGAAGCCGAGCAGGTGATGAGTGAGTAGTTGCCAGAGCGTGGCCTGTTTAGCTGCTCCAGCCTGCCCGGACTTGCGGCGCTTTGTATGGGCAGCAGGCACCTCAGACACCTCGGTCTCTTCCGTAGCGCTGATTGCGAACTGCGAAGCCGTCACGGTCGTCGGTTCCAGGCGTGGCAGCATCTGACCGGCTACGCGGCGCTGCTGCGGTGGAGGCGGCAAATAGGCAACATTGGCGGCAATCACGCGGTAGCGGTTGATCTCCGCGCCGACTCGTTTAAGGCTGCCCAGAATCATGCCCTGCTCATCAACCAGGATGATGTTGCTCAGACGCCCCATGATCTCGATGATGAGGCGAAAACGGACGCGCTCGTCGCTTTCGGGACTTTTGCGGTAGCCCGCGACAATTTCCAGCACGCGCTCCCAGCGCGGCTGCGTAATCGTCTCGATACGCGCCCCCTCCAGGTGTTTGCGCAGCAACATCACGAAGGGCGGCGGCTCACTGGCAATCTTTGGCGGTTTGAAAGCGGTCAGATGCGCTCGCGCCAACTGCGGGTGGGCCGAGAGGTAGAGCCAGGAATTCCGTCCGGGCCGCTCCTCGCCGCCGGGCGTGTAGACCTGCAAAGCAATGGCGTGCTCGGTCGGCTGGATGATGGTATCGATGCGCGCACCGGAAAGCAGGTCGCGCCATTCACCAGCTACCGCCGCCAGGGTGAGAGCATCTACATTCATAGAATGATCCTATCTATCAAACAGATGTTGGTTGCTTACCACGGCTACAAACTTGCATGGAACTTGTTGTACAATAGTGGAGAGCGGCCTGCGCTCCTGGGCGCGGCTGAACACTCCCCTGTACTGATTGTCAGTATAGCAGAGAGTCACCTATTCGTACACCTGTGAATGAGGTTGGATCTCTATCCTTCAAAGGAAAAAAGGACACCGTAGGGGCGACGCCTTGTGCTCGCCCGTGGCAACAGTATTACCAGTTGACGGCGGGCTGCCTTCATCGTCCCCCGGACGCGGTTGGCACAAGGCGTCGCCCCTACAGTGTCCTTTTTGGAGGGTGGAGACCTGTGGAGTTTTGAACGCGGTTTGTTATGCTGCGTGGTTTCCCGCCGGTAAATTGGTATACTGCATCGAAGGAGAGGGCGCATGGCTGAAGAGCGTTTTGTGCAATCGCGTACGAAAGAGCGCAATGTGGCATTGGAATTGGTGCGCGTGACTGAAGCGGCAGCGCTGAGCGCGGGCCGTTGGATGGGCAAAGGCAACAAAGAAATGGTCGATCAGGCCGCCGTAGATGCCATGCGTCAGGCACTCGATGGTATCGATATGGATGGCATCGTGGTGATTGGCGAGGGAGAAAAGGACGAGGCCCCCATGCTCTATATTGGTGAGCGCATCGGCAGCGGCGTACCGCCAGAGCTAGATGTGGCCGTCGACCCGGTTGACGGCACGCGGCTGCTCGCTCTCGGCCTGCCAGGTGCGTTAGCGGTGATCGCAACTGCTGAGCGAGGGACGATGTACTCGGCACCGCCGGGCGTCTTCTACATGGAAAAAATCGCCGCCGGGCCGGTCGCACGCAATGTCATCGACATCAACGCCCCGGTCGCCGTGAACCTGGATCGTGTAGCGCGAGCGAAGGACGCCCGTATTGACGACCTGACCGTCGTGGTGCTCGACCGGCCACGCCACCAGGATCTCATCCGGCAGATTCGCGAGGCTGGTGCGCGTATTCGCCTGATTACTGATGGGGACGTGGCGGCAGCTATTCAGGCGGCGATGGAAGACTACACCGGCATCGATGTCATGATGGGGACGGGCGGCGCGCCCGAAGCGGTGCTGGCGGCGGCAGCCATCAAGTGTGTCGGCGGCGAAATCCAGTGCAAAATCTGGCCGCGCAACGACGAGGAACGCGAGAAGATGAAGGCCGATGGCATCGACCTCGACCAGGTATTTCGCACCGACGACCTGGTCAAAGGCAACGATGTTTCATTTGCCGCCACCGGCATCAGCAAAGGTGAATTGCTCGACGGCATCTACTACTACGGCGGTGGGGCGCGTACCTCCTCCGTGATGATGCGCTCGCGCTCCGGCACCATCCGCTATATCACCGCCCGCCATAAGTGGCGCAAAGATCGTTAGAACATTGCAACGCACAAAAAGTGTCCAGTAGCCAGCAAGCATTAACTAAAGCCCGACAGGCCACCCGCAAGGGAATGGCCCTACTATACTGGTACTCCCGGAGGGTCGCACAATGTGTAATAGTAGGGCCATCCCCTGTCGGGCTTGTTCGCATCTCCCTCTGATTTACGACTTCTGCATCTTCGCGATGATGGCATCGGCGACTTGCGAGGTGCCGACAGCCGTGGGATCGTCGGGGCGGGGCTTGAGGTCGTAGGTCACATCCTTGCCCTCGGCGATGACCTGCGCCATCGCTTTTTCCAGGCGATCGGCGGCTTCGCGCTCACCGAGGTGACGGAGCATGAGCACGCCGGAGAACATCATGGCCATCGGATTGACCTTGTTCTGGCCAGCATATTTGGGCGCGCTACCATGCACAGGTTCAAATACGGCATACTGGCTGCCGATATTCGCGCCCGGCGCGACGCCGAGACCG
>DASTKE010000755.1:0-2716 GCA_035716105.1 Ktedonobacteraceae bacterium
CAGGTTTGCTGGTCATCCATGTCTCAATATCGATCAGGGGAATGCCGTTACGCTTGTTCACTTCAACGCCCAGGGCCTTCGCGTCAATCCAGGACGAGTCACCATACTGGCCAAAAGCCGGTATGACGGTATCGACCTCGACATCAAATTCGGTGCCAGGGATCGGAATTGGGCGGCGGCGACCGCTGGCATCGGGATCGCCCAGTTTGTTGCGTACGAAGCGCACGCCGCTGGCATGGACGCCATCTTTCGTCAAAACAGCCGTCTGCGTCACGAGGTACTGGAATTCGATATGCTCTACCTCGGCCTCGTCAACTTCGTACTCGTCTGCCGGCTGCTCTTCCTTTGAACGGCGGTACATGACATAGACCTTGTCTGCACCGAAGCGCACAGATGTGCGGCAGCAGTCCATCGCGGTGAAGCCGCTGCCCAGAACGGCGACACGCTTGCCAATATAGGCAGGCTCGCCATAGTTGGTCTTCGCCAGCAGTTTGATGCCATCCTCGACGCCCTTGAGGTCGGCACCGGGGATGATCTTGTTGTCGGGGCCGGTCAGTGCATTGGAGACATAGCAGCCAGCCGCGAGGTAAACAGCATCGTACTGCTGGAGCAAATCGGAGACCTGGATGTCACGTCCGATGCGCACATTGTACTTGACCTCCGCGCCAATATCGTCCATGTACTCGTTGCACTCTTCGTATGTGACGTTGCGCGGTAAGCGCCAGACGGGGATACCGTTGACCATCACACCGCCGCCGGTCGGGTATTGTTCGTAGATTGTGACCGCGTAGCCCATCTCGCGCAGGTCGCGAGCGCAGGCCAGACCAGCGGAACCAGCACCTACGATGGCCACCTTCTTGTTTTTCGTGATGGGCGGGCGTTCCGCGTGATGGCGGTACTCGCGGTGATCGGCTGCGGCGCGCTTCAACCAGCAGATAGCAATCGGCTTGCCATCAATTTTGTTGCGCCTGCAAACCGGCTCGCACGGGCGAGCGCAGGTACGCCCAAGCACGCCCGGCACCACATTCGCTTTGCGGTTCAGCAGGTACGCCTCGTCAAAACGGGCCTGCGAAATCAAGCCAATGTAGGTGGAAACGTCCGTATGGGCCGGGCAACCCACCTGGCAAGGGATATTGGTTTGATACCAATCGGGATTTGCTACAACGGTCTGGTAGCGTAATCCAAGTTCGCTATCGGGATCTATCATGGAAAAACGTCCTTTCCTGGACATCCGGTGCGCCTCTCTCATTCGCGCCGGGGGCAGGGGAAATTCTAGCTTTTGTGCCTGTTGTGCCTCACACAGGACATGATTTCTCCATAGATTATAGCACACCAGATACAGAGGAACAAGCCAGCAGAGTCCTTTTGCATAAGGAAAGCAGATGGGTACGATGCGCGAATGGGGCCGGTGGCCCCATTCGCGCATCGTACCCATCTGCTTTCCTTATGCGCCCACGGTGGAGATCAGGCCAGCCAGGAGGGCTGTGCGCGGGGCGACGCTGTCCGCCATCAAGTACTCTCGCGGGCTGTGGTCGAGGCCACCGATTGGCCCCAGGCCATCGAGCACGGGGATGCCTAGCGTTGAGGGATAGCTGCCATCGGAGGCACCGCCGGTCAGCACGTGTTGGACGGAGAAACCGAGCCAGTGCGCGATCTCCTGGGCGTGGCACGCCAGTTCCAGGCTGCCGGGCGAACGCATCATCGGCTCTTTGAGGTCCGGTTCGGCCTCTAACGTCAATTCCACACCTGGCACCAACTGCTGCTGCATCATCTCGCGCCAGCGCGCCTCGGTCGCCATGAGGTCCTGGGCCGAGAGGAAACGCACATCAAAGCGCACGGAAGCGTAGTCTGGCACTACATTTGGCAGCGTTCCGCCGTTGAACACACCCGCGTTGATCGTAATGCCCTCGCGCCAGCCGTTCAGACTGGAAAATTGCAGGGTCTGGTGCGCCAGTTCCATAATGGCGTTGCGCCCTTTTTCCGGCTCAACGCCCGCGTGGGCCGAGCGTCCGCGAGCGGTCAGCGTGTACCAGGCATTGCCCTTGCGAGCGCTGACAATATCTCCGTTGGCGCGTGCAGCTTCCAGCACGAGCACGCCCTGGCAGCCATCACATGCTTCCAGAATGATATCCTGACTGTGACGATTATCATTGATCTCTTCATCCGAAACGCAGAGGAAACGCAGTTCGTCGAAGGAGCGATATCCGGTTGCCAGCAGGGCCTCGACCGCGTAGACGGCGGAAAGCACGCAGCCCTTCATGTCACATACACCGGGGCCATAAATGGTGTCGCCCTCGACGCGCAGCGGGCGCTCAGCCGCTATACCGGCAGGATAGACGGTATCTATATGCCCGATCAGCAGTACTTTTCCCCTGCCCTCGCCGTGTACCACACCGAGCAGGTCGTTGCCCCAGCGTTCGTGCTCAAAGACACTTACACCCATGCCCAATCCATACAGCCGTTTCGCCAGGTAATCCGCCACCTTATCCAACCCTGGTTTATAGTAGCTATACGAGTCGATGGCGCACAGTTCGCGCAGTTCTTCAATATAGTGCGGCAAGCGCTGCCGCGTGGAGTTCTCCACTCCCAACACGACTGATGATAATTCCATAGAAAGCTTCCCTCGTTCATCCCTCGCCGCTACGCAGTTCACAAAGTGCTTTTCTGAATGAGCAGAACCGTGATGGAGTTTGTCCGTTTCGCCGTTGGCGAAACG
>DASTKE010000756.1:0-4369 GCA_035716105.1 Ktedonobacteraceae bacterium
GATACCGCCATCTGTGGAGACGCTCGCGCTCGCGCAAGAGACGATACCCGTCTCGCTCGAACTGGCTCCCATGCCGGTGCAAGAAGCCGGGGACAGGCTCACGCCCTTACCAGCCTCAGTGCTGCCGGGCGAGCCTTCATCGATGCAAACTCCGGTGCTGACCCCCTCCATGCAGGAGCCGAACTCAGAGAAACCGAAACGCAACCTGACCCGCCGCAATGTGCTGGTTGGACTGGCAGGAACCGCCGTTGTCGCGGCTGCGGGCGGCGGCATCGCGCTCTTCGCCCACGCGCAGGAGCAGCAGGCAAGCCAGCCTACACCTACACCCACCATGTCATCGGGAGCAGCGGCCTATATCTACCGGGGACACACCGACTGGGTCTGGTCGGTCACATGGCAACCGGGTAGTGGATCGTCCTCGCAAAAACCGCGCATCGCCTCCGCGAGTGGCGACAAGACGGTGCAGCTCTGGGACGCCTTCAACGGCCAGCACCCCTACGTCTACCGCCAGCATAAAGCGCCCGTCTATACCGTGGCATGGTCGCCACGCGGCAACAACGTGGCTTCTGCTGGCAATGATAGGACGGTACAGATATGGGACGCCTCTACCGGACAGCATCGCTACACCTATAAGGGGCATGACTCCTGGGTCTGGTCGCTCTGCTGGTCGCCTGATGGCAGCCGTGTAGCATCGGCCAGCCTGGACAAGACGGTGCAAGTCTGGAACGCGCTCGATGGCAGCAACCCGCTGACCTATCGCGGCCACTCCGCGCTCGTCCACTCGGTGGCGTGGTCGCCCAATGGCAGGTATATTGCTTCGGCCAGCGGAGACGGCACGGTTCAGGTCTGGCAGGCCAGCAACGGCCACCTGCTCTACACCTACCTGCCATATGCTACAACGGTCTGGGCAGTCGCGTGGTCGCCTGACAGCAGCCGCATCGCCTCTGGTGCGGATAACAAAACCGTGCAGGTCTGGGACTCGCTGAGCGGCAACCATCTCTTCACCTACTATGGTCACACCGACTTCGTCTATACCGTCGCCTGGTCGCCCGATGGCAAACGCATCGCTTCTGGCGGCGATGATAGGACGGCGCAGGTCTGGAACGCCGACGGCAGCAATCCCTTCACCTACACCGGGCATGCTGCCAGCGTACGCTCCGTCGCCTGGTCGCCTGACGGCAAATGGCTCACCTCCAGCTCCTTCGACAAAACCGTGCAGGTCTGGAAGGCTCCTCCGGCATGATACAACTCGATCACCTGTTAGAGGCAACGCACGGAGTCCTGCTCCAGCCAGGAACGCGGGAGCGTTTTGAGGCATTCAGTCACGACAGCCGCCAGCTTCTCCCCGGCGAACTGTTTGTTGCCGTGCGCGGAGAACACGGCAACGGCCACGATTATGTGCTGGATGCCGCACAAAAAGGCGCTGGTGGCCTGTTCGTGGAGGCGCAAGCGTTCGCAGCACTGGCTGCTGAGACTCAAACCGCATTGGAACAGGCCGGTATCACGATCATCACCGTTGATGATACCCGGCTGGCCTTGCAGCAGTACGCAACATTCATTCTGGAGTGCTGGCATCCCATCGTCATTGGTGTGACCGGCAGCACGGGCAAGACCAGCACAAAAGAGGCCATCGCTGCTGTGCTCTCCAGCCATTTCGCCACCTTCAAAAGCTGGCAGAACTATAACGACTTGCTCGGCCTGCCACTCTCGCTGGGCCGGCTGGAAGAGCGACACGAGTACGCCGTGCTGGAACTGGGCTGCGATCACCCCGGCGAGATCAGCGATCTGTGCCGCGTGGTCAACCCGCAAATCGGCGTCCTGACCAATATCAGCCCGGCCCAACTGCAATATTTCGGCTCCATCGAGGCGCTGGCGACGGAACTGGGAACACTGCTCAGCAACCTGCCAGCAACGGGCTGCGCTATCGTCAACTACGACGATGAACGGATTCGCTCGCTGCTGATCGAGACACCGGTGCAGACCAGCATCGCTCCTTTCGCCGCCTCACTGGTGCGCGATGTGCGCGTTTCCTGGAATGGCATTCAGTGCGAGCTGCCGCTTTCCTATGAAACACCGCCGTACATTCGCGAAGTACACCTGGCCGCACCTTTGCTGGGAGAGCACCATATCACAACACTGCTCGCGGCCTTTCTGATTGGACAGCATTGCGGCTTGCAGCCCGAAGCGATCCAGCAGGCGTTGGCGACCCTGCGCCCACTGCCCGGCAGGCTCAACCCGCAGGCCGGCCTGCACACCACTATGCTGCTTGACGATACACACAACGCCACGCCCGCCTCGATGATAGCGGGACTGGCAACGCTGCGGGCGCTTTCCGCGGGCCAGCGCGTGGCGGTGCTGGGCGATATGCTGCGCCTGGGCGACTACGAAGAAACGGCGCACCGGCTGGTGGGGCAGAAAGCCGCGCACTGCGTCGACTACCTGGTCACACGCGGAGAGCGAGCCGCCTTGATTGCCGAGGCCGCGCAGCAAGCCGGTTTGCCGCCGGAGCGCGTAATTGTCACCTCGACGCCGGAAGACGCGGCACAGGCCGTGTGCCAGATCACACAGCAGCCGGAGCAGGACGCCTTTTATGCCACACACCATATCAAAGACAGCATCCTCGTCAAAGGCTCGGAAGAGATGCGTATGGAGCGCGTGGTTGAGCGGCTGATGGAAGCCCCGGAGCAGGCACAGGAGCAGCTGGTGCGCCAGACTCCCGGCTGGAAGCAGGTCGTCGTCATGCAATCCGAGCGCCCTACCTGGGTGGAGATCGATCTGAGCGCCATCGGCAACAACACGCGGCAGATACAGGCGCTGGTTGGCCCACAGGTACGCATTCTCGCCAGCCTCAAGGCTGATGCCTACGGGCATGGAGCGTTGAAGGTGGCGCGCACAGTGCTGCACAACGGCGCGAGTATGCTGGGTGTGGCGACGGTGAGCGAGGCGATCCCACTGCGCGAGGCCGGCATCTCCGCGCCCATCCTCGTCTTCGGCTACGTGCCGCTCTGGCAGATGCGCGAGGCCGTGCGCCTGGATTTGACGCTCACTCTCTATGCTATCGAGTCGGCACAGGCGCTCTCTCGTGCGGCGCAGGCGCTGCAAAAGACGGTCAATGTGCATGTGAAAGTGGATAGCGGCATGGGTCGGCTGGGCATACGGGCCGAGCAGATCAACGAAATCCTGGCCCTCGTGCGCGAGATCAACAGCTTGCCAGGACTCCAGCTCGAGGGGATATTCACGCATTTCGCGATGGCCGATAGCGCCGACCTGACCCACGCTCACTTACAATTGTCGCGCTTCCAGCAGGTTTTGCAGGCGCTTGAGGCCGAGCAGCTGCGCCCCCCTATTGTCCATGCCGCCAACAGCGCAGCCATGCTCAACCTGCCGGAGGCGCGTTTCGACATGGTGCGCCCCGGCATCGCCCTCTACGGCCTCGACCCCTCGCCGGACGCACGCCTGCCAGAGGGTTTCCAAGCCGCGCTCTCCTTCAAAACCACCGTCGCGCAGGTCAAAGACATTCCGGCTGGCGAATGCATCAGCTACGGCTGCGCGTATACTACCGAGCATCCAACCCGCGTCGCTGTGCTGCCTGTCGGCTATGCCGATGGTTTCCGGCGCGGCCCGGCCAACTGGGGCAGCGTGCTTATCCACGGGCAAGCAGCCCCCATCCTGGGCCGCGTCTGCATGGATCAGTGCATGGTCGATGTCACCGCCATCCCACAGACGCGCATGGGCGACGAGGTGGTGCTGATCGGAAGCCAGATAGGGCCTGGGGGAAAAGCCACGCTCACAGCCGAGCAGGTCGCGCAGCGCCTGGGAACCATCAACTACGAAGTCGTCTCCGAAATCCTCGCCCGCGTCCCTCGCGTCGACTAACGAAATTGGCGGATTGTACGTATACAACTTGGAATAACATTCATAGCTGTCCTATGGAGCGATGGGAAAACACAGGCGCGTATCGTTGTGCTTTGCCAGTGATTGTTGCTATGAACGCCAGAAAGATGTATCGGATGATGAAAGGATCAGGCACGGGAGAGCGAACTGCTTCCACCAAACAGCTGCAGCGAGCGCAATGGGCCGCGTATGCGGCATGTGGCTGGGCCTTCCTGTTCGCCGCTCTGAGCTTTTTCTGGGCGGCTGGAGGTCGCACGGGCCTCCACCCCCTCGAACAAGACGCCACATCCAATGCCTTCTTCTGGATAGCCATCAACCTGGTGGCCGGTATCTTAAAAGTGATCATGGGCCTGCTCGCTCTTGCGCTCGTTCGATGGCAAGCGCAAAGAAGATATCGCAAGTTCTTATTGGGAACCGTCTGGTTTCTGGGAGTGGGAATGTGCCTCTACGGTGGACTTGGCCTGATCTCAGACGT
>DASTKE010000757.1:0-6130 GCA_035716105.1 Ktedonobacteraceae bacterium
ATAATGAATTTTGACAAAATAAACTAGCAACGGCGCGAATCTCGTAGGTGCCGATCGATCGGCGGTGCGCTCGATCAATCGGCACCTACGTCATTTCGTGTCCGCATCATTTTGTTAACCTTCATAATCAGGGGTCTACAAAATTGTGGGCAGCTCAGTGCGCGACTGTGCTGCGCCGCAGCGCCAGCGTGGTGAGCAGCAACAGGCCAAGAGCATAGCCGCAGAGTACCAGGACATTGCCGCCGACACCCAGCGTATTCAGCTTGAAGTTGTGGAAGGCGTGCTGCTCCAGGACAATAGCGTAGTAGACGGGAAAAATCTGCGCCAGAAATTGCGTGGCCGGTGTATCGAAGGAAATGGGGCCAAACGCGCCGCTCAGGAAAAAGAGCGGTATCGCTGTGCCGAAGGAGAGGGCCGTCACGGGCTGGCGGCTCTTCAGCAGCGTCCCCAGCAGCGTGCCGAGCGCGATGAAAATGATCAGGCACAGCAGGTTGAAGCCGATGACCTCATTCCAGTGGTCTGGATGGACGCCGATGATGACCGTCAGCACGAAGAGTACCACGATCACCGCTCCCAGGCTCATCACGAACGCGCCCAACATCTTGCCTGTGATAATCGCCCAGCGACTGGCTGGCGAGAGCAGCAATTCTTTCACCGTCTCGTGCTCCCACTCTCGCGCCGAGGCCGTACCCGATTGCAACAACCCGCCAATCACCAGCCCGATCACCAGAATGGAGACCGCCAGGTAGGGGATGTAGTCGGTGTCCTGGCTATAGAAATCGTGCTCGCTGGTCGTGATTGTCACCACATTGGGAAATGCCTTGCCGTAAAAGCTGGTAATCGAAAGCGGCACAGCACGGCGAATATCGTTGGTAAAGTCGGTATTGAGATTGTTGACCTGGACATTTACCTGCACGGGCTGGTTTGCCTGCACCTGTGCGTCAAAGTCGGCTGGAATGGTGACGACGGCCACGATTTGGCCGATCTGCATGAGCTGCTCGGCATCGGCGGCACTGGCCTGTTGCAGCCGGAACGAGTGCGCGTGGCTCATGGCGGTATAGAACTGCTGCGCGAGCGGACCGCTATCGTGCATCACCACGGCAGTCGGTGCGTTGCTGCCGCCTAGCACAAACAGGCTCATCAAAATCAACACATTGACCGGCACGAATACGCTGATGATGGTAAAGACGCGCTCGGTCAGGGCCGTTTTGATGTCTTTCTTCATGCAAGCCCAGATCACGCGCAGGGTATACACCAAGCCCTGTGTCAATCGCAGTGACGGCTGGCGGTCGGACACGCTGCTTTGCGTGCCGACAGGAGCAGATTCTTTCAACATGCTGGCCTCCTAATCCCTCAGAGCGGTTCCAGTGAGACGCAGAAAAATCTCGTTCAGGTTCGGCTCGCGGATGTTGATAGCCCTGATCTCGCTCTCCTGCGAGAGGATGTTAATCACCTCAGCCACCACGTTATTGACGCCCTGCGAGGTAATCGTCAACTGCGTTCCATCCTGGTTGACCTCTTTGACGCCGGGCAGAGCGCGAATCTTGTCCACGGCCTTGCTCGGCTTCGCGGTCTCCACCTCGATCACGCTGCCGCCGTACTCCTGTTGCAGGTGCTGCGGTGTATCGACGGCGATGAGCTTACCATGATCGATGATTGCCAGCCGGTCGCACAGCGCCTGCGCCTCTTCCAGGTAGTTGGTGGTAATCAGCACCGTCTTCCCCCGCTCGCGCTGCAAGAGGATATAATCCCAGATGGCGTGCCGCGACTGCACATCCACACCCAGCGTCGGCTCGTCAAGGTAGATCAATCGCGGGTCGTGCAGCAGCGCACGGGCAAGCGCGAGGCGACGCTTCATGCCGCCGGAGAAGGTGCGCACCGCCGAATCCTTGCGTTCCAGCAACTGCACCAGTTCCAACATGCGGGTGATGCGCTCGCGCTTCTCTTTGCGCGGTACGCCGAAGAGGTCGGCATGAAAATCCATATTCGTCCAGGCGGTCAGTTCCTCGTACAGTGCAGTCTCCTGCGGCACCGAGCCGAGCAGTTGATGCACGCGCCGGGCGTTATGGCGAATGTCAAAGCCCATCACCTTCACAGTCCCGCTCGTCGATGTGCTCAGGCCACTGACCATGTTAATCGTTGTCGTCTTGCCCGACCCATTCGGCCCCAGTAGCCCAAAAATCTCCCTCTGCCGCACCGTCAGCGAAAGATGATCGACAGCCGTAAAATTGCCAAAAGTCTTTGTGAGATCGATGATCTCTATAGCAGGCACGGCCTCTTCCGCTCCCTGATTGGACACGGTTGCCACCTGTGCCTGCGCCATCCGTGCGGTGTTCTCGCCCATTACAAACCCTCTTTCTAGTTTTGAACCTGCGCTTGTGCCAGTTCTTTCTCGTGCAGGCTTTTGACCCAATCAAGTTCCAGTCGCCATTCGACCGCCTTATGCTGCATAACATCCAATATCGCTTCGAGTTGAGGCTGGCTCATGTATGTATCATCTCTTGAAGCAAGGTCTTCGGCCTCCGCCGTCAGGTGCAAGACGTGCGCCTGGCAGTAGTTGATATAGTGATCGATCAGGTGCAGGCGCTCGGCTGGCTTCAAAGCGTAGAGCAAAGGCGCTTTTTGCAGGAAAAGCTTCTGGTACTCGCCCGGATTGGAGGTGGTATCCATCATTAGCCTGTGGAAGCGCTCGCGCCCATCGTCTGTAATCTCATAGGTACGAAGCTGGCGCTCACCCTTAGCTTCCCCTGACGTTCCCTCCGACTCCACGCTCACACAGGCGACAATCAACCCTTCCGCCTCCAATTTCGCTAGCAAGGGGTAGAGCCGCCCATTGCTCAACTTCGCATACGGCCCAATCATATCGTTGATAATATGCGCGATCCGATAGCCATGAGCAGGCCAGCGCATCAGCAACCCCAGAATAATCAGTTCATACACGCCCTGCACTCTCCTCTCACATACCTGAACCACCATCTTGATAGGTCTCAGTAACATGTCATAGTGACATATCAATTTGTATAGAGTATGAAAGAAAAAGAGCTGTTTGTCAAGAGCTTGAGACCCACGAGGGATGATACCAAATCCGGTTAAACGCTGATCACTAAACACCTCGCTCTTTTTTATCATAAAAGAAAGATCAGGGTCCGAGAAAAAGCTCAACTGTCTATGCTAAAACCGCTCGTTTTTTGCGATTTGGAAGCGGATTCACTTCAGCATGACGCCTGTCTTCAGAAAAGTCTCGAAACACTGGGCCAGCCACGCAATGAATGAAAACGCCTTTGGTCGTTCAAATCTGATGACAAAGTTTGTTCGCCAGAGTTGTTGGCCCGCCATAAAGGTATCGATTTGCCCTGGGTATGCTTCAGGCCAGGGCAGATAACTGCTATAGCCCTGGATAAATGCCTCTCGGAGAAGCTGATACTCCCTGTTGGAAAGCTCACTAAAGGCGAGCAAATCATAGAATGTCTGTGCAATGTCCTGGACTGGATAGCCCAGGATCACATCTTCAAAGTCAAACGGGTGAAGAATACCACGAAAGACTTTGATATTCTTTTGATGCAGGTCAGCATGAATAATCCGTACCCCTTGCCCATCACGATAGAGTCGCGCATATGCCTGTTGGACGTGATCGCGGACGTGTTCAAAAATGGCATAGCTCTCTGCTGGAAACAGCTCTCTGTTCCTCTCATGAAGCTCATCCGATTCACCACGAACGTACAGGCTATTTCTAACGCGAACGTTGAGATCTGACGGGATGATCCATTGTGCCGCGTGCTCATGAAGGCGTGCAGCGAGTACCCCGCATTTGGTGAAATTTTGTGGTGAGATCTGTTCCGAAAGCAGACGACCAGGAATCCAGCTCATAAGGACTGCCCGACGAGGTTCAGGAACTCCCTCACAGGTGACTTTTGTGATGAGGTTTCCCCCAGTATTCAAAAACAGTTTGGGGACACGAATCGTTGTCTCAAGCGCCAGCGCTTGTAACCAGCGCACCTCTGTCTGAAGCTCATCATCGGTGCGCCAGGTTGGATCGCTGATACGCAATGCATAGGCATCTTCATCTTCAGTGTCTACACGAAAAATCCCATTTAACTGGTTCGCGACCAGGCGCACCTTTTTGAGAGGAAGCTCATAGTGGGAAAGCGCGGCCAGGGCCATACGGCGCAGGCGCAGTGCTTGCCCACGCTCTGTTAACGTCGAAAAAGAACGCATGTTTTCCTTTGCTCCAGGTGTTGAACTGAAAAAGTGGAGTAGATATCTATTCCTCTCCCTCGTCCAGCCTGCGCAAGCGCTCCATGTACCTGTTACGCAGAGACTCGGACATGGCGGTGCCAGTGCCATTGCGGCGCAGCAGGACGATTTCGGACATGATGGAGAGG
Organism: Ktedonobacteraceae bacterium; assembly: GCA_035716105.1. Classification (GTDB taxonomy): domain Bacteria; phylum Chloroflexota; class Ktedonobacteria; order Ktedonobacterales; family Ktedonobacteraceae; genus CADDYT01. The sequence continues at coordinate 4,383 of DASTKE010000757.1, forward strand.
GCGATTTCTTCGGGTGTGCCGCCGCCGAGGTCGAGGCCAATGGGGGCGCGCACGCGAGCCAGCTTCTCTGTTGGGACTCCCTCGTCGTGCAGCAGCTTGAAGACGGCCCAGACGCGGCGCTGGCTGCCGATCATGCCAATGTAGGCGGCTGGCGATTCGATGACGGCGCGCAAACCATGCACATCATGCGCGTGAGCGCGGGTGACAAGCACGATATGCGTGCGCGGCGTGATGGGGTAGTCGCGCAGGATGGCTTCGATATCCCCGACGAGAATCTGCTTCGCGGTAGGGAAACGCTCGCGGTTGGCAAACGAGGCGCGGTCGTCGGTGACGCTGACGCTGAAGTTCATCAAGCTGGCGAGCGCGGCCAGTGGCGCGGCGATGTGTCCAGCACCCGCGATGAGCAGCACCGGTGGCGGGATAAATGGCTCGATGAACACCTCCGCCCAGGCGCTTTTCTCCGCAATATCACCCCCCAGGCCACCCGATGTTTTCACATCCAGGCCACCGGCAAGGGGTGGCCCTACTATACGAGCTGAGGAGTTAGCGTTATGGATTCCTTCCTGCCCTTTAATCGTCTCAACATGGGGTTTGCCCACGAGAATGGCCTGTTGAGCGGCCTGGATGAGCTGAGCGGGCAAGCTGGCGGGAGCATCCGGCAGCGAAAGATGGCCCAGCGTGGTGCCGTTTTCGTGAACGAGCATCTGCTGGCCTATAGAGGAGCGCCAGGGGCCACCTGCCGCGATGATCGTCGTTAATACGCTCGCCTGCTCGCCCTGCAGCGCCTCGCCGATGGCCTGCGCGTAATCCTGCATAGATGGCTGGTCGTGCTGGTCAGATTGCGCGTTGAACCAGGGCTGGACGAAGACATCGAAGATGCCGCCGCACACGCCCTCGCTCTCCATCGCGATATCTTCGGTCAGATCGACCTGCACCATGTTGGGATGCTGCGTGTCAATCACATTGAGGGCGCTGCGCCAAACCTCTGCCTCGCCGCAGCCACCGCCAACAGTGCCGCTGATCTTGCCACCGCGCTGCACCAGCATCTTCGCCCCCACCTCACGCGGCACCGACCCCCTGCGCTTCACCACAGTCGCCATCGCCACCGTCTCGCCCTGCTCTAAGTGTTGTACCAATTCTTGAAAAAGTTCCCGCACGTCTGGTTCTCCAGATCAAAGCTTAGCTTTGCTTATTCGCCTAAAAGAGAAAACACCTGATTTACAAACCGATCATACGTTTCTGCTAAGGCAATAACTTCCGTCAGATTAAAATACTCTGAAACCGTCGCATCTTGTTTTATACGTTCTCGAACTTCCTCAGTAATACAGCTTGCAAGCAAGATTGTCTTCGCGGCGGGATTCTCACGTAACGTTTCCTCAAAAGACTTTTTGGCAGCCCTATAACGCTCAAGAGCACCAGCAGGATCAGTTCCGCCTTTAATCTCAATAACTCCCAATGTATTGCCAGACTTACCAATGAGCGAGATATCAGGTTCACTGGAAAAGAGCATGGATGTCTGGTTACTCAACATAATACCACTATACATGGCAATATTTCCTAATAACTCCTCCAACTTCTCAGGCACAAAGAGTTCCACTTCCCTTCCACTACGAGGTATCAAGGCAGAAAGCAGGTTACGTTCTACAGCTTCTTTGATGAGCAAACTCCGCACCACTTTCTCCGCTTCCTCCCCAATCGCATTACGCCACGAACCGTCAATCTGTGCTCCTGTAGACGTAAGCAAAAGC
>DASTKE010000758.1:0-2557 GCA_035716105.1 Ktedonobacteraceae bacterium
ATGTTGAAAGCGTATGGAGTTGAGCACATCTTTGGCGTACCCGGTGATACTTCGATGGTCTTTTATGATGCGCTCTACGGCGCGCAACGTGAGATCACGCATATTTTAGCGCGAGATGAGCGGTCAGCAGCGTTCATGGCCGATGCCTACGCTCGTTTGACAGGCAAGCCGGGCATTACCGAAGCGCCAAGCGGTGGCGGCGCTACCTACGTGATTCCCGGCGTGGCCGAAGCCAATGGCTCCTCGGTGCCAATGATCGTCTTCACATCTGACGTACCCGTTGTTGATGAAGGCAAAGGCACACTCACCACCATCGACCAGCAGCGTCTCCTGGAAGCGGCTACCAAATGGAGTGCTGTGGTGAAACGCCCTGAGATGCTGCCGGATATCATTCGCCGCGCCTTCCGTGTCGCAACCAGTGGCCGGGGCGGAGCCGTGCATGTTATCTTGCCAGAAGATGTACTTAAAGAGGAACTGGCCTCTCCCCAGGTTTACGCGGAGCCGGGTTGCCGTCAATTTCCCTCCTATCGCACGCAAGCGCCTCGCTCATCGCTAGCAGCCATGCTCGATACGCTGCTGGCTGCCCAACGCCCCATCATTGTAGCAGGCGGTGGAGCATTGCTCTCAGGCGCATCGACCGAAATCACGCGCCTGGCAGAGCTGCTTGCCATTCCCGTCGCGACTACCATCAATGGCAAGGGAAGCATAAATGAGATGCATTCCTGGAGTGTTGGCGTGATCGGCGGCAACGGCGGACGACCCTATGCTAACCAGTTGCTGGCCGAGTCCGATTGCATTTTCTATCTGGGTACCAGAGTCAACTCGCTGGTCACGCTCGGCGGCACCATCCCATCTCCCAGGCAAGCCTGTACTGTGCTGCAAGTCGATGTCGACCCCCAGGAATTAGGTAACAACGTAGCGGCAACGGTTGCCGCTTGCGGTGACATAAAAGAATCTCTCGCTGCCCTGTTGGAACTTGCGGCGGAACGGGGCACCGGCACACCGGCACGCGAGCGAACGATACAGACGCTGGCGCAACGAGCAGCCCCCTTCTGGGCTGAGGCCGCGCAACGGGCCGCCAGCACCGATATACCGCTCATGCCACAACGGGTGATTGATGCCCTCTGGCACCATACGCCTGATGATGTCGTGATCGTGGCCGACCCAGGCACCATGACGCCGTTCACCGCCGCTCAGTTCCGCACCAGACGGCCCGGACGCTCGATTGTGATTCCTCGCGCTCATGGTGGCCTGGGCTACGCGCTGCCCGCCACGGTCGGTGCCGCGTATGCGCGTCCCAACGAGAGGATCGTTGGTCTGGTGGGCGACGGCTCTTTCGGCATGTCCGGCATGGAACTGGCAACCATCGCCAGCTTGCACCTGCCCATCACCATCATCCTGTTCAATAACGGCTCCTTCGGATGGATCAAGATGTTGCAGCGGCTCTATCACGGTCAGCGCTACCTGGGGGTCGATTTCACCAGCCCGATGGACGCTGTGAGCATAGCAGAAGCCTTCGGCATACGAGGCGTGCGCATCACCCATCCAGATCAACTGATTCCCGCCATCATTCACGCGCAGGAGGGCAATGAACCTGTCTTCATCGATGTTCCCACAAAAACCGAACTAGAAGAGATACCACCCGTTTACGCCTGGCAGCAAGTCGCTGCACACGAAAAAGAAAAACATATCACGATGCAATAGGAGGTCAGATGGCACAGAGAACAGCGACTTCAGCGGGAGCGATCATCTTACGCGAAGTCGAGGGTGAAATCAAGATTGCGCTCGCACAGCATCCCCGAACAACCAAACCCTGGGTATTGCCCAAAGGCCACGTAGAAGAGGGTGAAACGATTGAACAGGCTGCCCTGCGGGAGATTTACGAGGAAACAGGTCTGGTCGATGTGCAATTGATTACGCACCTGGGAACCATTATACGCGAATCGCAGAAGAGCAACGGAGATGTGGAGCAGAAGACCATTCATTTCTACCTGGCTTACGCGCCGGACAAAAGCCAGCCTCATATCCCTTCTGATGCCAGATTCGTCGATCCTGGTTGGTTCTCCCCTGCCGAAGCCCTGCAATTACTGCCATACGAGGGTGAGCAGGCTTTTTTGAGGGAGCATCTGAGCCTGCTTTTTGAAGATCAACAGAACCATGCATAAAGAGGTGAAACCATGCCAATGTCCCGGCGCTGTATTCCGTACACACCGCGTTTTCGCGAATTGGATCAGATGGTCTTTGCGCTCGTCAGCACGGCGGGTGTTCATTTACGCGACCAGGAACCGTATAACATCGAGGGCGACAATAGCTGGCGCGTGCTGCCAGGGGATGTGCAGGCCAGCCAGTTGATGGTGACGCACGATCATTACGATCACCACGACGCCGATCGGGATATCAACTGCGTCTTTCCCATCGACCGGCTGCGCGAACTGGCTGCTGAAGGCATCATCGGCGGCATGGCTAATAAGCACCTGGGCTTCATGGGCTACAGCCAGCGCCTGCGTGAAATATACGAGCAGTCCGCGCCAGAGATGGCGAAACTTATCTCGCGTTC
>DASTKE010000759.1:0-3246 GCA_035716105.1 Ktedonobacteraceae bacterium
AAAAGCTCCTGCAATATTCGTGATTTGGTTGACGTTACTAAAGCAAGCTGATATCATGAGAACGCATAAAGAGTATAGAAGCATTATTTGATGGTGTGAGAATCGATTGATATGGAGCATGGTACCTCCTGGCGGGAACTACTGGGAAAACTGATCAGTAATCCTCAAGAGAAGCAACGCATCGCTCATGAGTTGCAGGTAAATCCTATTACCTTGACCCGCTGGGCCAATAACGAGGCGACGCCGCGCCTTCAGAAATTACGCGCCCTGCTCAATGCGTTGCCTGAATATCGTTCCATTCTGCTCCCGCTGCTCGAAGAGGAGTTTGGGGAGAACTTTGATGAAATAGCTTTCAGAGAAGAGGCCGAGGATGGCATTCCCTCAGCTTTCTATGGACGTGTCTTACAGGCCTACGAGTACCTTCCACCGGCGGTTCGTTCCTGGTCTATGTTCGATCTGATTTTGCAGCAAGCGCTCAAGCAGCTTGATCCTGAGCGCGTTGGCATGGAAATTACGATTGCACGCTGTGTCTATAACATAAAGAAACGCAGTGTGCGCTGCGTGCGCGAGATCGTGGGATGCGGCACACCACCCTGGAACCGGGTGATGGAACAACGCTTGCTGCTGTTGGGCGCGGAATCTCTGGCAGGCTTCGTGGTCACTTCTGGCCATTCCGTTGCCATTCAAGATTACCGCGACGCGCAAAATCCGTATCCGGCTCGCTGGCTCGAAAACGAGCGCAGCGCGGCTGGCCATCCTATCTTGCGCGGCGGTGAGGTGGCAGGTTGCCTGCTGATCTCCTGTGCGCAGATCGACTATTTCACTCCGGCCCGACGAGCGCTTATCCAGCACTATGCTGATCTCCTCGCCCTTGCCTTCGAGCCGGAAGAGTTCTATAAGCGCGATGCCATTCAACTCTACATCATGCCCTCCGTTGAAAGACAGAAGAAAACACTGGCGTCATTCCGGCAGCGTGTGTCCACGTTACTCATTCAAGCATCCAAAGACAAAATCCCGCTGGACGTTGTACAGGCTGAGCAATTGGTGTGGCAACAGATGGAAGAAGAATTGCTTGATCCAGACGACTCCGGTGCATGACAAAAGAGAGGCTGAGCGCTTTTGTCCTGCCCTCTTGACCCGCCATGCACCCTCCTTTATACTAGGCCCAGAAATTAACCAGAAGGCAAGTGACCCCGCTCGTCCGGGTTGAGAATGGAATAAGAGCATTGTGAAAACAAGTATTCGTTTGCGACCTCTCATGCTGGTTGGCATCGCGCTGCTCGGCTTTGCCCTGCGACTGTACGGCCTGAATTGGGATGATGGGAATAGCTTCCACCCTGATGAGCGGCAGATTCTCTTCCACGTCACCGCGTTGGGCTGGCCGAAGAGCTTCGCGCAATTCCTGGACCCGGTGAACTCGCCGCTGAACCCGCATTTTTTTGCCTATGGCTCTTTTCCGCTCTACCTGCTGGCCCTGCTCGGCTCCATCCTCGCCCACTTTTTCCCCGCCATTAGTGATTTTGCCAACCTGACCTTGCTAGGGCGCGTGCTCTCCGCCCTGTTTGACGCCGGTACCATTCTGCTGACTGGCTTGCTGGCTCTCTTCCTGGCCGATGATGCCACACTGGAGCGGCGCTATGGCTGGTCGCTTGCCTTCCTGTCGGCGGCGCTCGTCGCGTTCACCCCGTTCCAATTGCAACTGTCACATTTCTATGCCGTTGATACCATGCTGCTGTTCTTCGTGGTGCTGACACTGCTGGCCTGTGTTGCTCTCATTGATACCGGTGCGCCTGTGCGCTGGTCGCTCGTGCTGGGCCTGGGCTATGGGCTGGCGATGGCGACCAAGTTCAGCGCCGCGCCTCTGCTGGTGCCGCTCTTTGTCGCTGTACTATTGCGCTGGTACCGGCACGGATTGGTGAGCGCTATCAGTTCCTTTGTCCTGGCCCTCGCCACTACAGGGATTGTATTTCTTATAGCCATGCCCTATGCGCTGCTGGATTTCAAGAACTTTGTTGAGCAGGTATCCGAGCAGGGGAGCCTTGCCAGGGGAGCGCTGGACTTGCCCTATGTGCGCCAGTTCGCCGGTACGACCCCGTTTCTCTACGAGGCGCAAAACATGCTGCTGTGGGGCATGGGTGTGATGTTGGGTCTGGCTGCCTTTGCCGGGTTGCTGTGGTTGCTCTGGCGCGTATGGAGACGTGATGCCAGTCCCTGGCTGGTCGTGCTCTCCTGGGTGATTGTCTATTTTGCCATCACCGGCAGCTTCTACGTCAAATTTATGCGCTACATGCTGCCAATCTATCCTTTCCTGACCTTGATGGGTGCGGCGGGACTGCTGGCCTTTGCTCGTTCCATGGGAACACGGACTGGCACCAGGAGGAGAAGTTTTGGCGCTCAAACTATACGGTTTCTGCCATATGTTGCTATCGGGGTGGTATTAGCGGGAACGATGTTCCAAGGGATGGCGTTACTGAATGTCTACAGCGTACCCAATACGCGAGTACAGGCGTCGCGCTGGCTGTATAGCCATATCAATCCGGGCAGCGTCCTCACCTATGAGCAGTGGGATGATCCGCTGCCGGTGCCGGTCGATGGACATGATCCGGGTGTCTACCGGCAAGCGACCTATGTAGATAGCAGTGGACAGCCGGAGACCGGTCTGGATTTGTATGGCGATGATACTATCGCGAAGGCGCAACAACTGGCGAATCTCTTGCCGACCATCAATGTGATCACGATGGCGACCGACCGTCTGGATAAATCCATTCCGCGCCTGTCCGCTCGCTATCCATTGACCATCCATTACTACCAGTTGCTCTTTAGCGGCCAGCTCGGCTTCCATCTCGCGGCACAGTTTGAGAATCGCCCAAATCTCTTTGGCATTGTGCTTGATGATAGCAATGCCGACGAAAGTTACTCCGTCTTCGATCACCCGCATGTGCGTATCTTTGTGCGAGATACGCCCTATCCCTATACACCGCCGCAACTTGTTCGCCTGTTAATGCAGGGCGTGCAGTTGCCGCCAACTGCGCAGCAGAACACGACGCAGCACGCTTTTGCGCTCTCGCCGCAAATGACCAATAGTCAGCAGTTGCCGCCCGGCCCGAATCCTGTTCCTGGCATAGTGTGGGTGTTGGTAGCAGTGATTCTTGTTCTCTGGGTTTTGAAGAGGAGAGGTTACAGGCGTTTCATCTTTCAAAGGGTATCGGAACGCCGTAGGGGCGATGCCTTGAGGCCGTCCGTGGA
>DASTKE010000760.1:0-2842 GCA_035716105.1 Ktedonobacteraceae bacterium
CACGGACGCGGGCGAGCACAAGGCATCGCCCCTACAAGGTTTCCCTGCCAGCTCTATACACCGACCCCTTGACGGGCTGGTTGATGATATGACACAATTTATACAAATCAGGACGGAGCTTCATAAGAAGTATATTGTACAGCTTTTTTTGTATGTTGTTTGTTCGTTTCCGAACGGAGAAAGGAGGCAATACGCGCACGGAGCAAACGAAACAACGGTTGAACGCAATGTGGTTGTCCCTGTAGGAACCATTGTGGAAAGTAACATCGAGTTCTCTCTCAAGCATGGAGGCAACGCTCATGTTCCACCAGTTACTTACACCGGTCGCCAACAACCTGTTTCTCTCGTTCCTCGTTGGTTTTATTCCCATCCTTGTCGTGCTGGTTCTGCTCGGTATTGTGCGCTTAGCCGCGTGGCAGGCAGCGCTGGCCGGTCTCGTCGTCGGTTTCATCATCGCTATTACCGTCTGGCAATTGCCTGTGAACCTGGCAGCCAGTTCAACGCTGGATGGTGTTGTTTTCGCCCTCGTCCCCGTCATGTGGATCGTCTGGAACGCTATGTGGCTTTACAACGTCGCGGTGCGTTCGGGCAAGTTTGAACTCTTCCGCCGCTGGATGGTATTCAATGTGCCAACCGATAAGCGCATTCTGCTCCTGATCGTCGGCTTCAGCTTCGGCGCGCTGATGGAGGGTATCGCCGGTTTCGGCACGCCCGTCGCTATCTGCAGCGCCTTGCTGATCGCGCTTGGCTTCCCCGTTCTTGATGCTGTCGTTATCACGCTCATCTTCAATACCACGCCGGTCGCCTTCGGCGCGCTTGGTGTGCCTATTGTCACGCTGGCCGGCGTTACAGGTCTGCATGCCGCAACACTCTCCGCGATGGTGGGGCGGCAATTGCCCATCTTCTCTCTGCTGCTGCCCTTCTACGCGCTGGCCGTCTTCACGGGTCTTCGCAGCCTGCGCACGGCATGGCCGGTGGCGCTGGTAGCCGGTCTCTCGTTCGCCCTGACCCAGTTCTTCATCTCCAACTTCGTCGGTCCAGAATTGCCGGATGTGCTGGCTTCGCTCGTCTCGCTTGTCTGTGTGATCCTCTTTGTGCAGGTCTGGAAGCCGCGAGATAGCGCCCGGTATCCTCTCAGCCTCGCGACAGCGGGCGCGAACGTACCCGGTCGAGTGGCTGAGACGGGCTCTTCAGCTATCGGAGAAACTGATGTGCCTGCGCCGGAACGCAATCCCGAAACGGAGGGCAGACCGAGCGCTCGCGAGGCTATCCTGGCATGGCTTCCCTGGCTGCTGGTCAGCGCGGTCGTCATCATCTGGACGTTTGCCAAAGTGGCTACTGTCGGGGCGAATCTCATCAAGTGGCCGGGACTGAACAACGCCATCTACCTGACGCTTTACAGCAAGCCATACGCCGCTACATACAACTTCCAGCCGCTCGGCACCGGTACGGCCATCCTGCTGGCGGTGCTGCTGACCTGGATTGTCGTAGTAGCGACAGGTTCCAGCCCGATGATATTACTCCAGGCGCTGGGCGATACCTGGCGGCAACTGCGCTTCGCCATCCTGACCGTTGTGCTGATCGTCGGTCTGGCCTTCCTGTACAACTATTCCGGCATCGCCTACACCGTCGGCCTGGCTATCTCAAAGGTGGGAGCTATCTTCCCCTTCTTCTCGGTCTTCCTGGGCTGGATCGCCTGCTTCCTGAGCGGTAGCGATACGTCCAGTAACGCCCTCTTCGGCAACCTGCAGGTCGTCGCCGCCCGCCAACTCAATCTCAGCCCGGTACTGATGGCCGCCACCAACTCAAGTGGTGCTGTGATGAGTAAGATGATCTCGCCCCAGAATGTCACGACCGGCGTCTCCACCAGTTCGCTGGTCGGCAAAGAGGGGCTGGTGATCCAGCGCACCTTCATTCACAGCATCATTCTGGCCTGCATCCTGGGCCTGATTGTGATGGCGCAGCAGTACCTGATACCCGGCATCATCCCGCATTGAAGCTTGAGGGGTTTCAGGGCTTGTGAAAATATGTAAACGTTATGGGAACCTGTGCGGAGGCAACTCCGCACAGGTTCCCATAACGTTTACATACTTTCACACATGCTCAGGGGTGCTCCTGCGCCACCAGATACGCTTCCTCCTGGTCATAGATGGTTTGCACTTGCTGTGATGGCACATGTCCGAAGGAGTGTTCGCCGTTGTAGCTGATGTACTGGACGGGAACGTGATTGAGTTGCAGCGCGTGCTGCAATTCCAGGGAATGAGCCGGAATGACAACGCTGTCCTGCGTCCCCTGGATGATGAGCATGGGTGCGCTGTGCGGCGAGACATCGAAAATGGGCGACGCATCTTGATACAGTTGGGGGTCGTTCTGCAACGTCTTCCCACCAAAAAGCGTGGGAATATAAACCTGGAGGGGATCAAGCTCTCGTGGGTTCGTCAAATCGGTTGGCCCAAAATTGTCTACCACGCAGGAGACCTGCGGCGATTCGTTTGCCAGCAAGCCTGCCTCGTCTCCCACGTGAATGGTGCCGAGGACGCCGAGGAAGACGGCCAGATGCCCACCAGCAGAGGCACCGTCCGCGCAGATGTGCTTGCTATCTAGTCCAAGCTGACTGGCGTGAGCGCGCAGCCAGCGTACCGCAAGCTGCACATCGACCAGTTGCGCGGGCCATTCATGGGAAGGCTCGTGAGCGTGGCTGAGCCGGTAGTCGACATTCGCGACCAGAAAGCCCAGTGAAGCAAGAGACTTACATTGTGGTGTTCCACTCTGCTTATCGCCGAGCATCCAGCCACCGCCGTGAATGAGCAGAATGCCTGGCCGGGCGCTCGTCGCGTCTTCA
>DASTKE010000761.1:0-2556 GCA_035716105.1 Ktedonobacteraceae bacterium
GCCGCAGTAGCAGAGGTCGTTGCGCCCGATCTTGGTGGGTGGTGTGGCCGGGCCGCTGTTGGCTCGCGCTGCCGCCGGGGTGGTGACGGCACGGGCCGCGTTCGGGCGTGAACCGCTGTTGTTGCCGCCGCGACGTGAGCCCTGCCCATGCTTCTTGTTTTGAGCATGGCCGTTGCCGCGAGTGCGCTCCTCGACGTTGTCGTTTTTTGCCTGTCCGCTGGCTTTGGCGATATCGTCGGCGTTGGTGCGCAAGGTGCGTGGTGCCTTGCGCTTCGGCTCAGGAAGCTGGACGGCGAGCGTGAAGTCCTCTCGCAGGCGCTGCAGTAGCGCAGTGACGATGTAATGCTGGATGGCTTTCTTCAGCTCATCGAACATGCGGTACGCTTCGTTCTTGAACTCGACGAGCGGGTCGCGCTGGCCGATGGAGCGGAAATGGATGCTGGCACGCATGACATCCAGTGCGTCGATGTGATCCATCCACAGGCGGTCGACGACCTGCAAGGTAAACGAGCGTTCCAGATCGCCAATCGAGAAGGGAGCGATGCCAGGGTGCTCCTGGCGCAGCTTCGCGTGCTGCTCCTCGATCTGCTCCGCTCGCAGCTCGTAATGATCGATTACCATGTCGATCAGCCTGCGTTTGAGGTCCTCGCGGCGCACGGCGTGGATGTTTTCCGGCACCATCTCCTCCGGCACCTGTACCCACTGTTCCAGCGCGGTGAAGAGTTGTTCAAGCTCCTCTTCCTCCGTGACCATTGTACCGGGAATGAGCTTATCCACCAGGTCGCTGACCTCGGCGCGAATCATGTCCAGCACGCGCTCGTGCATGTCGGCGTGCTCAAGCACGGCCCGGCGGTCGGCATAGATCACCTCGCGCTGCTTAGCGATCACGTCGTCATAATCGACCACGTTCTTACGGATGTCGAAGTTGTAGCCTTCAACCTTCGTCTGCGCTCGCTCGATGACGTTGGAGACCATGTTGTGCTCCAGTGGCACATCGTCTTCCAGGCCGACGCGCTGCATGAGTTTGGACATCATGTCCGGCACGAAGCGGCGCAGCAACTCGTCTTCCAGCGAGAGGAAGAAACGCGACTCGCCTGGGTCGCCCTGGCGTCCGGCACGACCGCGCAACTGGAGGTCGATGCGCCGCGACTCGTGCCGCTCGGTGCCGACGATGTAGAGGCCACCCAGTTGCACGACGCGGTCATGATCCTCGTCGCACTCGCGAATCTTTTGCTGGAAGAGTTCCTGTTTCTCCTCTTCGGTCATGTTGGCGATGTACTGCTCTATCGCCTCCTCTTTCTCCTCGCGCTCCTCCGGTGTGCGCTCCGGCATCTCACGAATGAAGTCAACGTGTTCGGCGTGCTTGCGCATAATGCTGTCGAAGTAGCCAGCAGGGTTGCCGCCTAGCAGGATGTCGGTACCGCGACCGGCCATATTGGTAGCGATGGTCACGGCTCCGCTACGTCCCGCCTGCGCGACGATCTGCGCCTCACGCTCGTGATGTTTCGCGTTCAAGACGTTGTGGGGAACGCCCTCACGGTCAAGCAGTTCGGAGAGATATTCCGACGTTTCCACCGCCGTTGTACCGACAAGCACAGGCTGCCCTTTCTCGTACCGCTGCCTGATCTCCTCAACTACGGCATTGAACTTGGCATCGGTGGTGCGATAAATCAGGTCTGCCTGATCCTTACGAATCATGGGCTTGTGCGTGGGAATCTGCACCACGTCCAGCTTGTAGATTTTGTCCAGTTCCTCCGCTTCGGTGATGGCGGTACCGGTCATGCCGGCCAGCTTCTTGTAGAGACGGAAGTAGTTCTGGAAGGTGATTGTCGCCAGTGTGTGGTTCTCGCGCTGGATATTCACGCCCTCTTTGGCCTCAATGGCCTGGTGCAGACCTTCGCTATAGCGGCGGCCCGCCAACTGGCGACCCGTGAATTCATCGACGATGACCACCTCGCCATCCTTGACGATATAGTCTTTGTCGCGCTTGAAGATCACCTGCGCTTTGATGGCATTCTCCATGTAGCGCGTCAGTTCGACGTTGCGCTCGTCGTAGATGTTCTGAATGCCGGCCAGATTTTCGATCTTGTCGATACCAACCTCGGTCAGAATGACGGTGCGCGTCTTCTCCTCGATGGTGTAGTCTTCCTCCGGTTTTAGCACCCTGGCCCAGCGAGCGAATTTCGTGTAATGATCGGTCGACTCCTCGCCCTGTCCCGAAATGATGAGCGGTGTGCGTGCCTCGTCGATCAGGATGTTGTCCACCTCGTCGACAATGGCGAAGTTCAGTTCGCGCTGGGCGCATTGCTCCAGCGCTGTTACCATGTTGTCGCGCAGGTAGTCGAAGCCGAACTCGTTATTGGTGCCGTAGGTGATGTCCGCCTCGTAGGCGGCGCGGCGCTGCGGCGATTGTGGCTCGACAGCGTTGACGATGATGCCGACGGTCAGACCCAGGAATTTGTAGATTTGCCCCATCCATTCGGCGTCGCGGCGTGCCAGGTAATCGTTGACGGTGACGAGGTGAACGCCTTTGCCGGTTAGCGCGTTGAGGTAGAT
>DASTKE010000762.1:0-4942 GCA_035716105.1 Ktedonobacteraceae bacterium
ATCTCCATATCTGAGAGCCGGAAAGTTTCCATTTCCCCGTTTATTTCGTAGAATATATAGAATATGTGTTCTAGTTTCTGGAGCCAAAAAGGAGGCCAGCGCGGGGAAAGGATGGAGCAATGACTACGGTGTTCACTAAACAGGGCAAGCGGATCGAGATCATTTTTCAATCTGAACTCTGTGATCCTATCAATCTGGGTGAGTATGTGCGTGCCTACTGCCACATTCATGGCAGCGATCACCAGCGTTCGCTCTCGATTCACAAAGCGAGTGGGTGGGGGCATTGTTTTGCATGTGAGGCGGTCGTGCTGGTCGCTGAATGGAATCCGGTGGTCGCGGAGCGGTTGCTGCGCGCTCATGCCCCTGACGGCCTTTCCAGTCTACCCTATGTTCCTGCATCGAGCCTCCACAAGTCTTTCCGGCAGCAGGTGGCGCGGCCACGCCAGCAGGTGTTGTTCCATCCGCCGCCCGCGCCTCCCAGATGGCAGCGTGAGGAATTGGAGGTTCTGCACTCTGTGGCGCGGCAGATGCGAGTGGCCCTGGCGCACTCGAAGCGAGCACGCGCCTACTTGCGCGAGCGAGGCATTCCGCTGGATATGGCGCTCGCTACAGGCGTTGGATATATGGCTCCTGCACTGCTTGAAGGGCTGGCGACAACCCGGCAGCGAGAGTTGCTGAGCCGCTGGGTAGAACGATTGGTTTTTCCCCTCACCTCTCTGGCTGGCAAGGGCTATATTGGACGTTCGCTCTGGCAGTGGAAGGTCGGCATGGACGAGAACGCCCACAAAATGCTGCTCGATCAACCGCGCAGGCCCCGGCGCTGGATCAAGACCAATCCGGCAGGCTGGTTCGGCCCCAACCTCGATCAGCTTGCTGGCTGTCTTATCCTGGTCGAGGGAGCTTTTGATCGACTGACCCTGCTGTCCGCCGGATTTGGCATGGCGCAGGTTATCGCGCTGGTTGGCACATCGGTTCAGGTGGATTGGTTTCCCCATCGGGTACAGGCGGTGATCCTGGCCCTCGACGCCGACGAGGCAGGCCAGCAGGCTGCTCATAAACTGGCCGAGCGTCTAGAGCAGACTGACATCTCCGTGCGCGTGTTTCCCTCGCGGCCCGACCGTTGGGGCAAGGACTGGAATGAGCGCTGGCGTAAAATGGGAGCGCGCAGCATCTGGCCCCTCTATGCCGCCTATGCCTACCTCTCACCCACCGCGTGAACCCCGATGAGCCTATCCAGTTATCTCACCGTCCACGACCAGAAGCGTCGTTAACCTCGTTCGACCGCAATTAGCGTACATGCCTCAAAACAGAGGCGCGTCAATTGTGCCAGGCCATCGGCAATTGGTGGCACTGTGATAAACTCCTCCAGCGTATGCGCCCGTTCTACCCGTGTGATGCCGATGCAGACCGCCGGGATGTCCAGGCTGATGGGGATATTGGCATCGGTGCTTGAGGCTCCATACTTTGGTTCGCGTTCTACCCACCTGATGGCCTCGGCAGCCAGTTGCACCAGCGGGTCTGCCTGGCTGCGTTCACCTGCCGGACGTTCGCCCAGCACCTCAATGGCTGTTTGCAATCCTGGGCCTGCACGCTGCTCAATGATTGCTCTTACTTCGCCAGCCAGCCGACCAAGGGCAGTGACATCTGTTGAGCGCATATCCAGCACTGCTGTTGCGGAAGGGGCGATGGTATTGACGCTCGTGCCGCCTTCGATGACGCCAACGTTGAAGGTTGTTTTGGGCTGTTCTGGAACCTCCAAATCCGCGATAGCGGCAATGATGCGTCCTAGTCCGTGAATCGCGCTCGGTGTGCCGAATGCTCCGTATGAATGACCACCCGGCCCGCGCACAATGATGCGCCAGCGTTTGGAGCCAACGGCGGCATGAGTGAGGCCACCGAGGTTGCCATCGATAGCGATGACCGCTCCCAATTGCTGGCGGTAGCGTTCGACCGCCGTTCGTGCGCCGAGCAGGTTGCCCAGACCCTCCTCGCCCACGTCGGCGACCGCGACGATATCAACGTCGGTCTCGACGCCCAACTCGTCGAGGATATCCAGCGCGCTTATCATAGCGGCTACATTCACGCTGTTATCTCCAATGCTGGGACCGCGCAAAACCTCGCCCTCGCGCTCAATCACGATAGGGGTATTGGCTGGAAATACGGTGTCTGTGTGAGCCAGCAGCATCAACAGCGGGCCACCTCCGCGCCTGCCACGCCGGACATAGACGTTTCCGACGGCATCGATTTCGGGGGTGTAGCCTCGCTCTTTCCACAACGAAGCCACCAGTTGTGCGCGTTTCCCTTCCTGCCCCGTTGGCGCTGGCACCGCGCAGATGCGCAGCGCAAGTTCGGCCACGTTTTCGCTACGTTTGGCGGCGGCAGCGCGTAGCTGGTTCAATATGAGCGAATCGATCATTGATGGCGTTTCCTTTGGGGACATTTTCTGTTACTGGCCGACTCTCTCCGCTGACCGGAAACGCATTGCCGACCATCTGCTCAATACTGTACAACACAGCCAGGCTATGCGTCAAAACGTTTGTCTCATTCCTAATGGATAAGATTGTGCAATATTCTCGAAAGGGGTACAATGGGTGCGGACTCAAGGGGAGAAACTAGCCACGCTTGATCGCGTGAGAAAGAAGAAGTTATGGCAAAGAAAAAGAAAACGCAGAACTCCGCTCCAGTTGAGACATATCCGGTGCCGGAAGAGATTCTGACCACGTTCATTGAAGCATGGTTCGATGATGATTTTGAGACGGCTTATGAACTGCTCTCAAGTACAAGTCCTCTGCGTGAAGGACTCGATTTGGACGAGTGGGTTGAGCGCCGCGAGAACTGGGCCGAGGAGGCTGAACCGGTAGATCTGGAACCGGGCTTTATTTCGGTTCGCCAGTCGCAGCAATCGGAAATCTGGGTTCCATCGAATGTCAGCCGCGCTCCCGAGCAGAAGGTGATTGAAGCCGCCTGGTCGGTCGAGTTGGACGACACAGACCTGGACGATACACTGCCGGAACTGCCTCAAGCGACTGCTGTGTACGACGAGACGCAGCGCCACTGGTACTGGGCAACATATACCTTGGTGCAGGAGGAGGGTGAGTGGCGTATCGAGAGCCTGGTGGATGAAACTGCCAACGCACGGAGTTTGTCTGTCGAAGCGTTGCAGCAAAGAATTGGCGAGATTGATCAGTACGTGAATGACTTCCAGGCGAAATACAGCCGGGAAGCCATAGCAGAATTCTCGGAGGAGGAGTCGCAATACTTCGCGGGTGAGATTTTCAAGCGCCTGCTCCAGGCTGCCGCCTACACTGACGCACTGATCGAGAAAACGCCTCTTGTCCGCGAATTGTATGAGTCCGCTGCCGCTCGCATGGTCATCTTCGATCAGCTCGAACGTTGCCTGGTCTACCTGGAACCGCTGACGCAGCAGTTTGAGGAAGGGCGTGCGGAGAACTTGAGGCGCATGGCTGATGTGCAGCAAATGCTGAGCGAGAAATATGCCGAGGTCGGAGAGGATGAGCGGGAAATCCGTTTTGATGAACTTGCCGAGGAGTCGCTCAAAGAATCCCTGACCATCGAGGAGAACTTCGAGGCGCGTATCGCCCTGGCAGAACTCTATATTGAGCAGGACGGTCTGGACGAGGCGAAAGAGCAACTGTTGCAAGCTCAAACGCTGATTTCCAATCCCGCTGAAGAGGCGCATGTAGAGGTTCATCTGGGCGAGGTTGCATCGGGCCAGGATGAATATGAGGAGGCGCTGCGCCACTACCAGCGCGTGACAGAATTGCAACCTGAGCAGCCTGATTCCTGGTCTGATCTTGCCGGGGCATACGAGCATCTTGATAACCTGGAACTGGCCGAGGCCAACTACAGGCACGCCATCGAGCTAGAGACGGGCGATAGTACCGATTACTACTATAACCTCAGCAATATGTATGCACAGCAGGGAGATCGAGAGCAGGCAGCGAAGATCATCCAGGAAGGGCTGAAAGCCAATCCAGCTTCGGCCCCCCTCTATGCGTATCTGGCTTCGATGGCGATGGAAGATGGGGAATACAGTCAGGCAGAGACGCTGCTAGACAAGGCGGAGAGCCTGGACCCGGAATTAGAAATTATCCCCCTGTTCCGCTACACGCTCAATATCATGAAGATGCAGCAGGCGGCAACGGCCAGAAAAGCCAGCAAACCGAGCAAGCCAACGAACAAACCGGCAAAAAAGAAAAAGAAAAGATAGAGCTTAGCAGCCTTATCGCAAATCCTCGATCAGCAGTTGCGTAACGCCTTCCTGGTAGGCCCAGATGTGCTTCTCTCGCATCAGGGCTACCAGAGGGGCGAATTGATCGGCAAGCGTCGCCAGCGCGTCCAGTTCGTTGGCGCGTGCGGGTACGCCGTGAGATTGCAGCGCTAGCAGATATGCTCCGGTGTCCATATGCCAGGGGAGGCAGCGTCCCGGATAGCGAGCCAACATGTAGGCGGTGATCTGTAGCCCCTTCAGGTCGAAGTCGCCGCTATAGAAGAGACGAGCAGCAGGCGATGCCGCGAGCAGCCTGTCTAACAGGGTGAGCGCCGCGACGCTGGGCCAGCCGGAGGTGCAGACCAGCGTCGGCGGCGATGCCGTTGTTTCTTGCGCCGAAACGACTTCCTCGAACACCTGGGGGTTCTCAAAAAGATAGATATTCGCGATTGCTGGCGTAATGTGCGACCACTCAAGCAACTGCCTCATCGGCAGAAGCAATACCCGTTTGCCAGCCGCCGCTACCAGTGGATCAGGGGTGCTATCATCATGAAAAGCCTGCGCAAGGTGAAAAACAGCCACAAACGACGAGATGGTGTCAACGAGCAAGCCAGCATGGTTGTACAGGCGCAGGGCGTGCTCGCGGTCTTGTGGTGGTGTGCTGAGTCCGGCCTCTGCTTGCAGGTCGCTGAGGGCCAGCAAGAGGAAACG
>DASTKE010000763.1:0-2266 GCA_035716105.1 Ktedonobacteraceae bacterium
CTCTTTTGCGGCGGAACGCACGGCGTTGACGATATGCTGGTAGCCGGTACAACGGCAGATATTGCCGGAGAGCGCGCTGCGAATCTCCTCATCGGTCGGGGCGGGATTCTGCTGCAAGAACTCGTAGGCGCTCATCAAGAAGCCAGGGGTGCAGAAGCCGCATTGCAGGCCCTGCTCCTCCCAGAAAGCCTTCTGCAAAGGATGCATCTCGCCATTGTGCGATAAGCCCTCGACAGTGGTAACTTCGTGTCCATTGGCCTGTACCGCGAACATCAGGCAAGAGCGTGCGGATTGTCCATCGAAGAGCACGGTGCAGGAGCCGCAGACGCCGTGCTCGCAGCCCAGGTTGGTGCCAGTCAAGCCCAGGTCTTCTCGCAGCACGTCCGCCAGCAAGCGGCGCGGCTCAACCAGCAGGCGATGATTGACGCCGTTTACTTTGAGTTGGACGATTTCAACGTCTTCTTGCATTAGCGGTTCCTTTCTGCTCGCCTGGCGGCGGTGGCGAGCGCCTGTTCGGTCAACACACGAGCCAGGTGACGGCGGTAATCCGCAGAGCCATGAATATCAGAAGGCGGATCATTGAGGGCGGAGGCGACGGCAGACGCAGCTGCGGCCCAGAGTTCGGTACCCGGTCGCTGGCCCTTCAATACGGCCTCGGCGGCGTGCGGACGCACGGGAGCTGGCCCAACGCTACAGAGGCCAAGCCGTGCATCGGCGATGCTGCCATCTTCGTCGAGGGCAACCACAGCGGCGACACCTGCCAGGGCAAAATCTCCCTCGCGGCGCGCAAACTCGACAAAGGCGCTGCCAGAGCGGGTGGGTAGGCCGGGAACGCGCACTTCGGTCAGCAAATCACCCTCTTCCATGCTGGTTTGCAGGTAGCCCTGGAAGAAATCGTGCGCGGAGATAGTGCGGCTGCCCTTGCTGTTGCGCACCTCAAATTCGGCGTTGAGCGCCACCATCACGGCTGGCAGTTCAGCGGCAGGGTCGGCATGGCTGATGCTGCCACCGATGGTGCTGCGATTACGGATGGCGGGATGACCAACGTAGCGAGCGGCCTCGTGTAAGAGGGGCAGGCGTTCGGCAACCGCCGCGTCGCGCTCGATGGCCGCGTCGCGGGTCAGCGCACCGAGCGCAAGACCACCATCCCAGGGCCGCACGTAGGCCAGGTCGCCAATACCATTGATATCAACGAGTACAGAGGGATGAGCGAGACGCATGTTCATGAGCGGGACGAGGCTCTGCCCTCCAGCCAGCACACGCGCTCCATCACCATGTTCGGCCAGCAGGCTGACTGCCTCCTCAACATGGCCTGGGGCGAAATAACGGAAACGAGCAGGCTTCATACAAATTGGCGCACTGTCGCCGTGTGAACTGGGAAACGCAGCGCGGAATCCTCACATTCCCTGCTGAGCGACTTCGATTATTCCCGACAAATAGCGAATATGCCGGGGAAGGATATGCCGCTTGCTGTGAGATTGCTCTTGCGGGACAAGGGAAAAAGGATTGCGCCTCCTCATAACTCAGTTCAGGAACCGGCAGCAGAGGTTGCGCCCCTCCTTTCCAGATGCTAGGGACAAACCACGCAGACCTGACGTGGCTGCCCGATGTGAGTAGCTGGCAAGGTACGGCTATTCTTGCCAGACGAACAGCTCGACGATATAGCCGTCGGGATCGCGCACGTACATCTGCATCACGCCGTCGCCGCGAGGACGTGGCCCACCCACAAGCGGCACGTTCTGCTCGCTCAGGTGTCGCTGCGCCGCCTCAAGATCATCGACTTGAAAGGCGATATGGGTACCAAAGCCATGTGACATTTCAGCAGCATTGTAGCCATGATAGATCTGGGCAACGCGGTTCGGGTCTGCTGCGCCGATCAAATGCAGTTCGGCGCGGCCCTTGCGGAACCAGGCTCCGGGGAAATCGAAATTGCTGGGGCGAGGAACTTCTTCCATTCCAAGCACCTGACCGTAAAAATGCCGTGATCGCTCAACATCGCTGACCAGCAATGCCGCGTGATCCAGGCTGCGAATCTCCATACACATCCTCCATTGAACAGGATACTGACGTGGTTACGCAGTAAGGCACATTCTACGTAGAGGACTCAATAAAAAAAGGAATGAACGAAAGTTATACTATCGGGAAGGAACAAAGCGCTCTGCTGCGCCCATTTATGTATCTCAATCATACCTGTAGGGGACAGGGAAGTCAATGGGCATATATACCATAGTAGACGCATCAGTGTAGACGTTACAAGGCAAGCAGG
>DASTKE010000764.1:0-3241 GCA_035716105.1 Ktedonobacteraceae bacterium
GGCCATGCTTTTCCTGGTGGAAGGCCGCTCAAAGGGGGGCAGCCTCAGCGGTGGTGATCTGATTCCCACCAACTTTGGCCTGATTGTCAGTGGCATTCTCCCCGTGCTGATCTTCCAATGGCAAGGGTTTGAAGTGCAGAATGGAGCAGGCGAGGAAATGGTCAATCCGCAGCGCGACGTGCCACGTTCGATCATTCGAGCAGGTATTGTTGCTGTCATCGCCTACGCCGCTTTTCTGGTGACGATCCTGCTCGTGCTACCCAAAGGCCAACTGTCGAACGTGGGCAGCTTTCTGGCGGCGTTCAAGTCCGTTGACAGTGTGCTGGGACCGTTAGCTACGCCTGTCGGCTGGATTGTTGCGCTGGCTTTCGCGATTGCTCTGGCTTCCAGTGGTGGTACCTGGATCATGGGCGCAGACCGTACCTACGCCATCTCAGCGCTTGATCGCACGGCCCCCCTGATATTTGGGCGCTTCAGCGGCAGATTTGGTACGCCCATCGCTGTCAACCTTATGTCTGGCATCATGGCGACGGTAGCGATGGTGGCGGCGATTCTGATCAACGCATTCGGCTCCGGGAGCATTACGACTCTGTTCAGCCTCGTGCTTGGTTTTGTCATCTCCACAGCGACGCTGGCCTACCTGTTTATCTTCCCATCGTTCCTGATCCTGCGCTACAAATATCCTCATGTACACCGTACTTATAGAGTCCCTGGCGGCATGGTTGGCGCGTGGATCGTCACCTTGCTGCCGTTCGCCTATGCGCTCGTCACGGTCGTCTTCATCCTCGTTCCCAGTTCGACCGGTTCGGTTGATCGAGTGACCTACGAACTGACCCAGTTCATTCCCCTGGCGTTGATCGTCTTGCTCACCATCATCTTCTACATCATGGGACACAATGACAAACGCAACCAGGATGTGCTCGTTGAGCTAGCTACTGGTGAAGCCGAGAGTGGTTTTGAAGGAATTGGTGGCATCGCAACTGATTAAGCACGGGACGTTCATGTTCTCTCTTCTCCGAGCGCTGCTGATTGAGCCTATCTGGTTCAATCAGCAGCGCTTATACCATTTTTGGGTCATCATCCCATTAGATTATCATAAGTTTTGTATATGGTAGTGCTTTATTTATAGATATATGAAATGTTCTTATGGTATGATTGAAACTAGCGTACGGGAAAAAGTGGGACAAAACGGGATAAGGCAGTGATGAAGAACGTCATGCATTATCCCAAGCCGTGAAAAAACAGGCCCAGACGTGTCATTCTGAGCGCCGCGAAGAATCTGGTATCGGTTCGCTCGAGCAGGTGGCTCACGGAGATTCTTCGCGGCGCTCAGAATGACATGCCAGAGGCTCTTTTTCATAGTTTGCCATACTATTGTTGTTGTTCAGGCCCTCTTCGCTGGAAGAGAGCGAGGAGTGGGCCTGCGAAAGGGGAGGAATACAATGGCAGATTTGCGTGTGCATGGAGCCTCGGTAACGGTAAACGCACCGGTTCACATGGTCTATCAACTCTTTACACGCTTTGATCAGTTTCCAAAGTTTATGAAATTTGTCAAAGAGGTCACGTATCTTGATAATGCGCACCAGCGCACCCACTGGGTAGCCGATGTTTACGGGCATGATGTGTGGGATGCTGTCAACGAAGATTGGATTGAGGATCGTCAAATCGGATGGAGATCGACCAGTGGTTTGAAGAACAGCGGCAAAGTCGAATTTCTGGATGCCGGTCCCAATAAGACGATGGTGAATGCGCAGATTATGTACGATCCAACCGGTGGCGTTATCGGTGAGATTGTCAATGACCTGGTGGGCAGCCGCCGCTTCGACCAGGCATTGCAGGAATCCGTGCAGGAGTTTGCTCATCTAGTAGATACGGCACCGCCAGGTGGTCTCGATCCCAATTCGCCCAACTACGTGTTCGGCGGCAACAATGCGAACAGGCAATCGGGGGTATCGCACATGGCACAGGCTGGGCCGGTGCTGGCACCAGGGGAACCTCAAGATATGGTGCGCCAGCCGGTCACGGGGAACATGGTCGATGAAGGCATGACTCCGCTCGACCTCGCAACGGTCGGGGGCGGACAGACACCAGGAGCGCATTTCCCGGATATCTCCAAAGGAAGCGGCCAGGAGGTGGGTACCGGTACTCCGGGAGCGCCGATGACATCTCGCGATCCTGAGCAGATCAATCAAGCGCAGGTTGTCGCACAGAATAAGGGCGAGCGTGGTAGAGTCGAGAACGCCGAGAATGGTGCAGGCGAAACGGCACTAGCCGGGCCATTGCTCAGGCAAGAGCAACCCGGCGATACCGGAAAGGGGCCGGGCATTGAGTCGTCTCGTGAAGCGACGCCAACCAACGAAGAAGAGAACAGGCAACTGACGGCCCATACACAGAATGCAGCGGATACCGGACACGAGGTCGTTTGAGGTAGGAGAAGAGAAGACAGGGGGAGAGGCGAATTTTTCGCCTCTCCCCCTGTCTTCTCTTCTCCTACCGTGAAAGTGCTTGATCGAGGTCACGAATGATGTCTGCAACATCTTCGATGCCGACGGAGAGGCGAATACAGCCATCAGTGATGCCGATGTTTTCTCGTTCGCTGTCCGTGAGGTCACGGTGCGAAGACATGGGGGGATAGCTGACCTGCGTCCACGTGTCGCCAAGCGTTGTCGCGGGCAAGCAAAGCTGTAATGCGTCCATGAAACGGTACGCGGCTGCACGTGATTGCTCCTGTAATTCAAAGGAGAGCAGACCGCCATAGTATCCACACCGAAGCAGGCTGGTTGCCAGACTATGATGTGGATGGCAGGTTAAGCCGGGATAATGCACGCGCTCGACGGCGGGATGTTGTTGCAGGAAACACGCCACCTGCAAGGCATTGGTGCAGTGGCGCTGCATACGCAAAGACAGCGTGCGCATCCCGCGTGTCACCAGGTAGACTTCAAAGGGGCCAGCCATTGCACCGAACATCGTAGAGTAAGTGCGCAACTGGTCGAGTAAGGCGCGGCTCGCGCTGACGGCTACACCCATCGTGCTATCACCATGCCCGCTCAGATATTTCGTGGCGCTATGTACCACCAGATCGAAGCCGTGCTCAATGGGCCGCAGCAGGCAGGGAGTCGTGAAGGTGCTATCTATAATGCTCACCGCGCCTACGTCCTGTGCGGCGGCACTGATGGCATCCAGGTCGATCACTTTGACGAGTGGATTAGAGATGCTTTCGACAAAGACCACGTCCGGCTGC
>DASTKE010000765.1:0-14037 GCA_035716105.1 Ktedonobacteraceae bacterium
GGTAAGCCATATTCACGTGCGATAACTGCTCCATGGGTCATCAGTCCACCAACTTCGGTGACCAGGCCTTTTATGGATACAAACAATGGTGTCCAGCTAGGGTCAGTAAAGGAGGTGACTAAGATATCTCCATCTTCTAGATCAGCATCTTCCATGTGTAAGATGACACGTGCTCGTCCCTCTATAACTCCGGAAGAAACAGGGAGACCTACAAGAGCTTCGGCTGGGAGATTTTCCCGTTTGTACTCACCTGCAATGATTTCACCATCAGACGTGATAACACGCGAGGGAGTGAGTTTTTCATAGAATTGGTACTCTTCTTTTCGTTGGCTGATGATCTGGTAATCCAGTTTCTTTGTGCGTACGACTTCTCGAAGTTCTTCAAAAGTGAGATAGTAGATATCTTCTTTTTCATGAAGAACGTTGGCTTGTACGAGTTGTTCGGCTTCTTTCAATAAAGCCTGCTTATACACGAAGTAGCGATTAACCATGCCGTATTTCGGATATTCACGATAACCGATGAAATTCCGGATGAGGCTGATCACTCGTTTTGTCTCTTCGGCTTTCTGTTCGCCATCCGGTAATTGCTTCAATCGCTCTAATAACTCTTGTTCTTTTTTCAATGCTTCCTCTCGCCCTTGCTCAAATTTCCGCTTGCTGGCATCAGGCTCGAAATTCTTGATATTACTGAGAATCAGGGGGACAAGTATCGTTGGTTTTTCGCTCCAACGAGTCTTCGTAATATCGATTTCCCCGGCACATCGCATGCCGTATTTGTTGAGAAAAGCAGAGATAGCGTCCCGGGTTTCCTGTCCACCATCAAACTTCACCAGTTCATCCAGAAAGTTATCATCTTTTACCTGTTGTAAATACTCAATTACTCTCGGATAAGGGCGAATCACATCTGCGACATCCAATAGCGCCAGACCCATCTCCGAAGTGATATTGTTTGGTACAGATTGAGAAAGCGTGTCTGCTACGTTTTTTTCACCTAACCACTCCATCATTGTTTCATTGAGCCATGATGAAGCATCCATAGCAGCCATAAACACACCCGAACTTTGTGGGTCAAATAATATCTTCTTTAATTGCTGGATATCTTCCAGGATAAAATCAAATACATCCGCTCCTGATTTCGTTTGGATATTTTGTTTTAACTCTTCTATCGATGCCTGGCTTCTCTTGATCAAATCAGCAACGATTGCCGGATCGTTTTCGATTTGTGTACGAAAGCCCGAAGTCGATATAACTTTATTGCTTTTACCGGAACTCTGTTCTTGCTTATCATCTGGTAACGATTGTATAAAATCTCCCCGCTCTATGATGGTCATGAGTGCGTCTTTTATGAGCGGATCGTGTTGTCCCATGCCATTTAATAAGTTTTGTTTGCTGACAGGTGAAGCCAGCAGAGGTGTAACATCAACAAACAACCTTCCACCAGCTGTAAACATGGGGCGTGCAGCCGTTAGCTGCCAGAAAGAGATTCCCAATGGTTTTATGGGGTCGGTCATCATTTGTTGATGACCAACAGATATATACACGTGATTTTCCTGATCATTTGCTTCAGGGATGGGGAACAAAGTAGTGATAGGTCGGCTCTGGACGATATAAAATGTCTCATCAACCAGACACCATTCGATGTCCTGGGGGTGGCCGAAATGCGCTTCGATCTTTCTGCCTATGCGCTCAAGCTGCACAATCTGCTCATCCGTCAGCGCTTGCCTGTTCTGCTGCTCAGGCTCAATCTCCTGTTCTTTCGTACCGCCATCTTTTAAGGCATATATAGCCAGCTTTTTGGTGGATATCTTCTTCTCGATAACCTTGCCGTTACGTACTTTATAGCTATCAGCATTCACCAGGCCGGAGACCATGGCCTCACCAAGTCCGAAGCTGGCATCAATGGATAACACTTTCCTGTTAGAAGTGACGGGATCGGCAGTAAACAAAATTCCTGCCGCCTGCGGGAAGACCATCTTCTGAACAATCACAGCCAGGAGGACTTTCCGGTGGTCGAAGCCGTTTTGAAGGCGGTACGTTACCGCCCTCTCGGTAAAGAGCGATGCCCAGCACTTGCTGATATGCTTCAGGATTGCCTCCTCTCCGATAATGTTCAAATATGTATCCTGCTGGCCAGCAAAGGAGGCCGTCGGTAAATCCTCTGCCGTTGCGCTGGATCGTACTGCATAGGCATTGTTTTCACCAAGCCTGGAGAGGGAGCGGGCGATCTCTTCATGAATGTCTTGAGGGATGGCTACCTCTTCGATGACCCTGCGAATCTCAGCGCTCAGTTCACCGATTTTCTCCCGGTCTTCCAGCTTGAGAAGCGATAACTGATCAAGTAATTCGTTTAGCGACGACGTTTCCCCAATGATTCTTTGAAAGGCTCCAGTAGAAATACAAAAGCCATCTGGTACGCGTATTCCTTCAATCCTGGAAAGTTCCCCCAGGTTCGCGCCTTTCCCCCCAACAACCATGAGTTTTGTTTTGTCAATGTCCTGAAAACCAAGCACATAGGAACTCATATGTTTCCCTCCTCTGGCAATTCCTTCTTTGCTAATGTTGATGACATCCTGAGTGGCATCGCTTCCGCCTGAGTATAGGGGAAGGAGCGCCCAAAAAAATCGTCCAAAGGGGCAGTGTGTGAGTTGACAGGAGGTGATACAATAAAAGTGAGAAAGAATGGGCTCGTTTTTGAGCTCAGAGAACACCCACTTCCCCTCAATATGATACACCACGATCACTTTGTCGTCTTTGTGAAAATTACCTGCTCAGCACTTGACAATGGAATAGCTATATGTTATATTCAATATAGCAAATAGCAAATATCTTTACCGTTATCTTGATACAGGTACACAGGGTATCTGTGAAAATCAGACATTGTATTTCGGGTTGTAACTATCATGACTGTGGACAATTATGGTATGATTACAGAGGAAAGAAGTTGTGATAGCTACTTTTAGGCGCGTTGTTTCACCTGTCTGGAGGAATACTGCCATGTTTTCGCGCCATACTGACCGAAAGGGTGTGAACTTCTCACTCCTGCTTCCGGGCGTAATCGCTGCCATTCTTGCCTTGATCGTCTTCACTGTCATGGCCCGGCCTGCCAGTGCCGCGTCCACAGCGACCGCATCAGCCAACGCCACGTCCCATGTTGATGTGATGGTACTCAACACGGAGATCAACCCGGCGTCGCTGCGTTATCTCACCGAAAGTATCGCTACGGCGGAAAGCGACGGGGCGCAGGCGCTGGTCATCGAGATTGATACGCCGGGTGGTGATCTCGATTCGCTGAAAGCCATGACGCAGGCGGAGTTGAGCAGTACTGTACCCATCATCTCGTATGTTTCACCTATAGGCGGGCGTGCTGCCTCTGCCGGAACGTTTGTCACGCTGGCGGCACCTATCGCGGCGATGGCTCCCACGACTCGTATTGGCGCTGCCAGCCCGGTCGATAGCACTGGTGCCGATATTGGCAACACCCTCAAACAGAAAATTGAGAACGATCTGCTACAGTCGCTGAAGGGCATTCAGGACCGCTACGAGCGCGATTTCAATAATGCGCAACTGATGGTCACGCAGGCTAAGTCGTATGATGATGCATCAGCCATCAACCTGCATATCGTCGACCTGGGAGCTACGAATCTGAATACGCTGCTCAGTGCTGTCAATGGAAAAACGGTGGTGCTGGCATCGGGCAACACTGTCACATTGCAGACGAGCGATGTCAGCGTGAACATGCTCAATCCCAGCGTCGTTGACACGCTGTATGGTTTCATCATTGATCCCAACATCGTCTTCCTGCTGTTCGTTGTGGCGATGATCGGCATCTACCTGGAGATTTCGCATCCCGGCGCTATTTTGCCGGGAACGGCGGGTGGCATCGCGTTGCTGCTCTTCTTGCTGGGCGCTGGTTCGCTCAGTCCAAACTGGGCGGGATTGGGTTTGATGGTGCTGGCGTTTGTCCTGCTTGTATTGGACCTGCACGTGCCGACGCATGGCATTCTGACCATTGGAGCGGTGTTTTCGCTCGTCTTTGGCGCGCTCCTCTTCTTCAATAGTGGGGGGCCATACAATGGGCCACAGGTCAATCCCGTTGTTGTTTATGTCATGGCAGGCGTCATCGCCCTGATCAGTTTCGCTCTGATCGCCGTCATTGTGCGTACACAGCGGCGTCGCGTCACTACAGGTGTAGAGGGCATGATCGGAGCGAAGGTGAAGACCTTGACGGCGCTCACTCCTGATGGTCGCGTGAGCTACGGCGGCGAGGATTGGGCTGCTGTGCTAGAAGATGCTTCTTCGGCAGATGCAGGTGTGGAAGTGCAAGTCATCGACGTCGAGGGTTTGCGCTTGCATGTCCGGCTTGTGCGTTCGCAGCCGGAGATAGATGTACCTGTCATCCCTAAAATAGAGTAACAAGCGTGTGTATAGCTAAAAGGAGGCAGTCCCATGAGTGGTCTGTTCTTAACAGTCATTGGAGTTATCGTTCTGATACTCGTGCTTCTGGCGCTTTCGGGTATTCGCGTAGTGCAGCAATATGAGCGGGGTGTGATCTTTATCCTGGGTCGCCTGACTGGCGCGCAGGGACCTGGCATCTTCTGGGTGCCACCGATCATCTCGCGCATGATTAAGGTTGACCTTCGTATAGTCACGCTGACCGTGCCGCCGCAGGAGGTCATCACTCGCGACAATGTGACGATTAAGGTCACGGCGGTGTTGTACTTCTACGTGGTCGATCCCTCGGCGGCTGTCGTGAATGTGATGAACTTCATCCAGGCGACCACGCAGATTGGGCAGACAACGCTGCGGAATGTGCTGGGTCAGTCGGAACTGGATGAGTTACTGGCGCAGCGCAACAAGATCAATCGCGACCTTCAGGAGATCATTGACGAGCACACCGAGCGCTGGGGCGTCAAGGTGACGGCAGTTGAGATCAAGGATATCGAGTTGCCCGTGACCATGCAGCGTGCAATGGCGAAGCAGGCCGAGGCCGAGCGCGAGAAGCGCGCCAAGATCATTCACGCTGAAGGTGAGTTGCAGGCTTCTGCGCAACTGGCGCAGGCGGCCAAAATGATTGCTTCGGAGTCAGGTGCGCTGCAATTGCGTTACCTGCAAACACTGACGGAAATTGCCGTTGAGAAAAACTCGACGATCATCTTCCCACTCCCAATTGACCTGGTCGAGCCGTTCCTCCAGGCAAAGCAATTGGGTGAGAAGATTGCGCATGATAGTCACAACGGCAACAGCGATGAGCGTTCTGTTCCCCCCATTCCGCCGTTTACGCAGACACCGCGTTAAGCGCGATCTCAATCGATTGGAAGTGGAAGCATGACATGAAAAGAGGCTCAGAGTATTGTACTCTGAGCCTCTTTTCATGCTTGCTCTTCCAGTCGTGCGTGCATTCACATCGTCGAATTACTGTTTTCCCCCTGCTTACTTTGCAGGTAATCGGCACAGGCGCGGTAGGTTTCTTCGGAGATGAGACCTTTAGACATGTAATGGTTGAGCATGATATCGAGTTTGAGAATGCTCATCAGGTTATAGCCTTTACGCCGGAGTCGTTCGGCTGCACCATGCTCGCGGTCGATAAGCACGATGACATCTTTGACCTTTAAGCCATTCTCCTCGAGTAATGTCGCGGTCTCCAGGATGCTGCTGCCTCGCGTAATGAGATCATCAATGATGAGGACGGTATCATCTTTGGTAAAGCGGCCTTCGATGCCGCGTTTCCCCGTGCCTTCGGGACGGCTGCGTGCGTAGATAAGAGGAATGTTGGTTTCGAGTGAGTAGGCCGAGGCCAGTAACAAGCCCCCGACGGGTACTCCTGCGACCACGCCAAAGGGATGAACTCGCGGACGGCGTAACGATTGTGCCAGGTTAATTTCCTGTTGCATGAGCTTGCTGGCTACACGCAACGCGCCGGGATTGCTGATCAGAACTTTGGGGTTGACAAATACGGGTGAGCTTACCGCGGACTCACTGACGGTAAAGTTGCCAAACTGGACGGCCCCAAGATCCCACAGCATTTGTGCCAACCACAGATTGTCCAGAGATTGCTCTTTCATCGGGGAAGCCTTGCCGCCTTTCTTTCGCTTCTATTCTTCGCCCAGTAGGGAAGGTGTATCGTGTGCGCTACAAGTATAACATAACTCCAAATAAACGCCAACTTTTCCACTAAAATGGCATTGCCATCAAGCGATCAACTGAAGATTGCTTGCTAATGCCTGGGCGCTAATCGCGACACCGCTCACGTAGACACATTATTATGTGGATGCCGTCATCTGTCAAGCTTGTATTTTTTGGGGAGAGGTATATCGTTAGCGAAGGCTCGTGTAGCTGTTCTACCAAACCGACCTTCGCTAACGATATACTATCTTTTCTGAGAGCGCCTCCAGAAGAGCCAACCAGTACAAAGCAGGATCACTGCTGCCAGCGCCACTACCATGATGAGGATAGTGAAGGACTGAGCCGCGAAATGTGAAGCGGTTGTACGTTGTGGGGGAGACAAAGGACTGCTCGTAGGAGGGTAGAGGCCAGTGATGATGAAGTGCGGTGTTCCACTGACAGGGATACGGGTGACGATGCTTTGTCCTGGGATATCGAGCATCAGTACCTGATTGTTGGCGAGAGCTACGAAGCCAAGCTGTCCATCACTGGTGATGGCGACCGATTGCGGAGAACTGCTCAGGTGAATAACATGGACTGGTTCCCGTGGTGATGCGCCGCTACCTGCCGTAATGGGTGCCAGAACATCTAACTGGTTATGCTGCCGGTCAGGCACATAGACTTCACCGGTGGCGGCATCATAATCCATTGGCCCAAATTGCCCTCCACTGAGCAGTGTGCTGATAATATGGCGTGTATTGAGATCGAGGGCAACGATAGTTCCCTGGTGCGTGGTCACATACGCGGTAAAGCCGCTGGGAATACAGATGTATTGCGGTCCGCCGGTAACAGGCACAGAGCCAAGCAGATGTCCGTTTACCTCAAAAACGGTCAGCGCGTTGCTGCCGGTAATCCAGAGCTGATTGGGCGTTGAGGGCGTGGCGTCAGCCGCTGTCGAGGCCGTGACCGCCAGTCCGTACACGGGTTGATGAGTCTTGAAGATATGTTGGATGGAGCAGGACGCGGGATCAAGCGCACGTACGCTGGTATCTCCCTGGCCCGCGGCGTACAGCACGGTGGCATCCAGGCTGAGCGCCAGCAGCGAGGGTTGACCGGGCAGGCTGGCCGTGCAGAGGAGCTTCCCCGTTTCTGCTGCGATCACCGCAACCCGTCCCAGGGCAGGCTGTGTGACGTAGAGCGCGTGACCATCTGGACTGAGCAAGACGGTGCTCGGCTTTCCAGCTACGGCAATCGTTCCCGTCACGCGCCGTTGTGCGATATCGATGATGCTGAGACCCTGTGATGTTCCCGCTACATACGCCAGTTGAGGCGCGCCCCCATCTGCCAGCGCTGACGGAGAGGACAATCCCAGCAATGATACCAGCATAAGCAGAAAACAGAAACGATAGCAATACGGGCGTAGATTGGAGGTCACAATCATATTTTCCCTTCAATACCTATCTGAAAACTCCATTGAGATGCGCTTCTCTACTATTCTTGATTCCAGAGTATATATGCGTTGGGCAGTAAGAACAAGGAAATGACGCTGATGTGCCATCTGTACAGTATCTAATGGTAATAAGTGGCTAGTTAAATACTTTATTTTGCTTCTTGTCTATGCTATACTTGTGTCATACCTTATACTTGAGTTGGGAAAGAACGTTTCTGGTATCCCCTGGTCTTTCCCGCCTCGATGAGTGTCAAGATATTCAGAAAGGAGCAAAATGCGTTTCTCATTACAGTGGATGCCTGCCAGAGTAATGTAACGGCAAGACGTCCAACTGGTGCAATGCATGTAGTCACGGTGAAGGGTCGGCAGATGAAGAAGAAAAATTTGTCGGCACAGGTGTCCAAATCACAAAATAAGGAGGACTGCATTGAGACAGCATTCATCAGGCATTTTTATTGGCCTCGTAGTCGCAATTGTGCTAGGTTTCGGTATAGTAGCCGGAGTCGCACTGAGTTTTCGGTCAGCAAGTGGACTTGGCTATGAACCTGCTGTGTGGCAAGCAACCAAAACGGGTCCTAACGCTGCA
Source organism: Ktedonobacteraceae bacterium (assembly GCA_035716105.1). Classification (GTDB taxonomy): domain Bacteria; phylum Chloroflexota; class Ktedonobacteria; order Ktedonobacterales; family Ktedonobacteraceae; genus CADDYT01. Next base: position 8,139 of record DASTKE010000765.1, read on the forward strand.
ACACTCAATATCTCCGCAATGCCCGACAGTCAAGTATGCCATCCCGGCGCACCAGACCCGGAGATTGGCTGGGTAAGTTACTGCCCCAGTACGACCTTTGATTTGCCCCCGAACAGCGTCATCACGGTTATTGTCAAGCAATACGACAGTGCATCGGGTTTGTACAACGATTTCTTCCAGAATGTGCAGGGAACCATTGGAGGAGTTGCGATGTACAACAATAAGCCCATGAACCAGGTGAAGGATGCTGATATTGCCCACACATTCACCATCCAATCACAACCTGACGAGGTAAACCCGATATTTGTCAGTGTCCCGCTCCTCGGAGTTGCGGACGATGCCCCTAGCAACACGAACGTTACCGGCTTTGACGGTAATCAATACCAGTACCCGAAGCCCAACATCATTCAGTTCCAGTTCCACACAGGTCCGGCGGGCCACACCTACATCTGGCACTGCTATGTCCCTTGCGGCAACGACCGCGAGACCCCCTATGGGTTTAGTGGGCCGATGTCCACGACCGGCTTTATGGCTGGAACGATAAATGTAACAAACTATTAAGGGGGCAACATGTCTGAACCCAACATCGAGGGAAACGCTGGCAATGCTTCAACAGCGCCAGCGGAACCCCGCCACATGCGTCGTGCTATCATCATCTGGATAGTGCTCTCCGTGGTTCTGATCGCGATCTGGCTGGCTGTGTCCCAGTTTATTCTCCCGCAAGATGCAAGTTCTCTTGGTGCAGGCGATAACTTCACGTTTAATGTGTTTACCGTCCTGTCCATTCCAGTAGCCATGTTCGTCTTTGTCTTTCTTGCCTACAGCTTGCTCGTGTTTCGAACTCGGGGGAGGCCCACGGAGGATGGTATTCCCTTACAACCCAGACTATCGCTGCAAGTAGGATGGTTAGGTATCACTTCTCTGCTGTGCCTGTTTCTGGTGATCTGGGGCCTCTTTGCCTTTTACCAGGAAACCTCAGCGGCGGCAACTCCTAATACGCTGGTTGTCCAGGTTACGGCACAGCAATGGCAGTGGACCTTTAACTATCCCCAGTATAACGCAGCCAGCAATGGAGCGCAGGTCATTGAACTGCCGGTGAATCGTCCGGTGATCTTCTATGTGACCTCGGACGATGTGCTTCACGGCTTTGCCATCCAGGCACTGGGGGTGCGCGTCGATGCGAATCCTGGAGAAGTAACCACCACAGCGGTCGTCACTCCCACGCAGATTGGGTCGTACACAGTGCGCTGCGTGGAATTATGCGGCCTCTTACATTCCTACATGTGGGAGTCAGTGAAGGTGGTCAGTACTGATTCGTTCAATTCCTGGATACAAAGTCAAGGAGGACACCTATGAGCAGTACAACCAGTACAACCGTGGCCGAGGTGAAACATCCAACTCTCTTCAACCGGCTTGTTCCGAGCGTGGTTTCCGGAATAGTGCTCGGCATTATAGGCGCTGTTATTGCTGGCGTGCTGATTAACAAGATCACGACAGCCCTCAGCCCCGACAGCGTTCCCAACGACGACGCCGTAACCGTAGCTGCTTACCTCGGCTGGTTGCTCTTCTTTTTTATTGGCATCGGAGCTTTCAACGGCATCATCAAATGGGGCTTCAATCGTCACGAGGCCACACCAGCCGAAGAACTCGAACTGGCAGGTAAAGATCAGGGTCTCTGGCGCTACTTCCGCTATACTACTGACCACAAAGTGGTCGGTATGCAATACCTGTTTACCGTCCTGGTCCTCTTTTTCCTCGGCTCTATGGGCGCTTTTATGATCCGCCTGGAGCAGTCAAGACCCGGAGCCATTTTCTTCGACCCCAGCACGTACAACACCATTGTGGGCATGCACGGTATGCTCATGATTGCCACCACCATCGTTATGGTCAGTGGCCCTTTCGGCAACTTCATCCTCCCCATTATGATTGGGGCGCGTGACATGGCGTTTCCCCGGCTCAACGCACTGAGCTACTGGCTGCTTTTCTCCGCCATCCCCATATTCCTTTCCACGCTGTTCCTGGGCGGGTTCCCGACAGGCTGGACCGGTTACGCGCCTCTGTCTGTTCAAGAGTTAACACCGGGCATGGATGCGTACTGCTTCCTTATCCTGGTCTTTGCCACCTCCACGACGGTCGCTGCTATGAATATTGTGACGACTGTGCTGGTCATGCGCACGAAAGGCATGACCTGGGGACGACTGCCTATCTTCGTCTGGGGCGTAGTGCTCTCGGTCATCCTGAGTTTAACTGCGTTCCCCTCGTTCATTGTATCTCAGATCATGGTGCTGATGGACCGGGTCTTCAATACATCCTTCTTTCTCGCCGCCTCGGGTGGGAGCGGCTGGTTGTACGAGCACCTGTTCTGGTTTATGGGACATCCCGAGGTATACGTGATTGCCTTGCCCGCTATGGCGGCAGCGGCTGAAGTAACCGCGGTATTTTCTCGCAAACCGCTGTTCGGCTATCGAGTAATGGTGAGTGGACTGATCGGCATTTGCGTACTGAGTGTGCTCGTCTGGGGGCATCATCTGTATACAAGTGGCTCAGAGAACGCCCTGGCTGCCCCTTACATGCTCGATACCGAGTTGATTTCCATTCCTACCGGCCTTTTCTTCCTGGGCATGATAGGTACGCTCTGGAGAGGGAAAATCTGGGTCACGGTTCCCTTGTTGTTTGTGGTCGGCATGCTGGTCAACTTCGTCATAGGAGGCATCACCGGCATTTACCTGGCTGACCTGCCCACCGATGAGATTTTACATGGCGGCATGTTTGTCACCGCGCACTTCCATTTCACTCTCGTCGGAAGCATGGTCTTCGGGTTCTTTGCCGGCTTCTACTACTGGTTCCCCAAAATGGTGGGCAAGCGGCTCAATCCGATGCTGGGTACACTCCATTTCTGGTTGTTTGAAGTCGGCTTTGTTGGGACGTTTGGGGCGTTGTTCTACGCGGGCTTACAGGGTGAACCCCGCTGGTCAGCTAATGTTGCCCCACCGTTTGCAACTGCCAATACCATCGCCAGCCTGTTTGCTGTCCTGATCGCGGCATCAGTGTTTGTTGGGGCGTACAACGTTATCTACACGCTTGTGCGCGGAGAGCCTGCTGATGCCGATGAATGGGGTGCCAAAACGCTTGAGTGGACTGTACCGACACCGGTACCCCTTGAGAATTTTGAAGGAGAACTGCCTGTCGTGACCTCCTTGCCTTACAACTATGGGGCGTCTTTGCCAGAACCTGTAACTTCGGCAGCGGAGATTACAGGGGCCATCACACAGGCACCCATGCAAACACAAGGGCAGGAGTAGGAGGAATACATGGATACATCCTTAGAGCACACAGAACATATATTCGAGCTGGAACCACAGGTGAAGGTGGCGCGAGCACGAGCAGGCGTCTTGATGCTCATTGTCTCGGATGCTCTGTCAGTCCTCGCAATCTTCGCTGCTGGCGGTTACTTGAGCGCCCTCAATACGTTGGGCCAGTACAAGGCCCCTGGTGACGCTGGCCCGCCCTTCGTAGCGGAGCTCCTGATTGCCATCGCCCTGCTGCTGAGCGGATTCTTCTACTTCTGGTGGGAGCGCAAAGCTCGTGTTTCTGGTGGCACCGGCCAGCCAATTTTTTTCCTGGTGGCCCTGGTGCTTATGTTCGTTGCAGCAGTGACCGAGACCTGGTTTGCAGCGGCCTTGAGATATGCCACACCTATCCATGCCTATGCTAGCCTGCTTTTGCTGATAGCCTGGTTTACAGCAATCCACGTCATTCTGACCACGATTATTGGCTTGCTGGTTGGAGGGCGTATCCTGCGCGGCAGAATAGCTGGACACGAATTCATCGCTGAGGTTACTGGCTACTGGTGGTACTATACAGTGGTGGCTGCCATCCTCCTGTGGCTGTTCGGCTCGTTTCTCTTATAAGAGAGGCCACTGCTAGATGGAGGATTTGCAATGAACATCTGGGCTGATGCAAATGGGTGGCCGGTTCCACCCCAGGTGCTTCTTGCATGTCTTATTGCCGAAATCCTGTACTTTCGTGGATGGCGTCTGCTTGCCAAAGCGGAGCAGAGAAAGGCTGCCAGGGCCAGAGAACATCTTGTGTTGAACAGTGCGCGCATCGCTCAATACAGGTTGGATAGCTGGCCCTGGCGGGGCGCTTACTTCGTTGGCGCAATCTTTGCCTTCCTTCTGGCCTCCTCTGCGCCCATTGACATACTCTCCAGTCGGCTCCTCTGGATTCACATGATCCAGCATCTGCTCATACTGGCTGTCATGGCTCCACTGCTCGTGGCTGCTGCCCCGATCATACCATTGTGGTTGGGGTTGCCGCGCCGTGCTCGCTGGCTCATAAAGACATGCGTAAAACTGAAAGTAAGGCTTGGTCTGTACAAGATGGCAGGTTGGCTGCGACAACCTGCCATCTCATGTGCGCTCCTGCTCATCGGTATCTGGGGTTGGCATTGGCCACCTCTCTATGATCTTGCCCTGACCAATGCTGCCATCCACGATTGGCTTGAACATTCGACTTTTCTCGCTGTGAGCGTCCTTTTCTGGGCGCAGCTTATATCATCGCCGCCACTTCATCCCCGCCTGGGCTATCTTGGACGCCTCGGATGCGTGGGATTCGCAATGGCCCAAAATGTTGTTCTGGCAGCGCTGATCGGATTTTCCCAGGTACCCCTCTATGCGCCTTATGCCCACCTGTTTACAGGGCTGGGCGGACTCTCTCCCATAATGGATCAGCAACTTGGAGCAGGCATCATGTGGACATTTGGCGACCTCCCGTTCGGCATCGCTTTCGCTACCATTGTACACCAGTGGCTTTCCTCCCAGTCGGGCGATCAGGGAGAGGTAAGCATTGGGGTTCAGACAAGAGACTAGGAGAAGGAAACAACCATGCGGCACATGAATGATATCCATAAGCTCACTCGTGCTGCCTTCATTGCCACTTCAGCACTCGTAATAATTGCCGCGATTGTCTGGGGAGTCAGGTATTTTGCAATGTCTCGCAGCCAGGCAGCCACGCCATCGACGAACCCGTCTAACTATAGCATCGGTGGCTTTCCAATGACGGGTAATCTTGCCCCTGAATTCCAGCTCACAGACCAGTTCGGACACTCGTTTACCCTTTCTTCCTTACGCGGTCATGAGGTCGTTCTGGCTTTCATTGACGCACGCTGTAAAACCCTATGTCCACTGACTGCTCAGATTATGTATTATGCCAAAGAGCAACTGGGGGCCTCCGCTGCCAGTCAGATTGATCTGGTCGCCGTCAACGCTAATCCTACCGCGACCAGCGTCACTGAGGTGCAATCCTGGTCCATCCAGCATGGGATGTTGCACCAGTGGATATTCGTGACAGGTACGGTCCAGCAACTCAACGCCGTTTACCACCAGTACAATGTGTATGTCCAGATAAGTTCCAATCAGCTTGTGGAGCATGATCCAATCACGTTCATCATCGACGCCAGTGGGCATGAACGGCTCTACTTTGAGACGCTGGACTCCAATGCTCAGGCCGATTTGAAGAGCCAGGAAATCGGCCTTGAAGATGGTATGCGACAGTGGCTGCCGAAATGAAAGCGCTTTATGGTGTTTAGGAAGCAAAGGGCGCAGGCTGCCTTCATCATTCCCCGAATGCGGCAAGCTGACGCCCTACTAACCACGATGTGGACACAGCACGCGCCCGCATCGTGGTTAGTAGGGGCGTCAGCTTGCCTGCGCCCTTTGGATTTCGTCTCTCCTCCAGAGGGCCTTCACCGGCTCTGTCGTACCGCGAGACTTTTCTTGACAGCATTGATGACTGCCTGTACCTGCTCGCCGGTTAGCTCTGGATACATTGGTAGGGAAATGATGCGTTGTGTCACGGCCTCTGTCACTGGCAGGCTTCCCGGTTTGTACCCATATTG
>DASTKE010000766.1:0-2465 GCA_035716105.1 Ktedonobacteraceae bacterium
TCGCCCCTACGGACATCCGCTTTCCCCTCAAAGGACGCAGAACCCATAGAATAAAGTACTGGACGAGAAACGATCAATGTTGTACAGTTGCAGACAAAATGTGCTGAAAAGAAAGGTTTGGTATCTATCTATGTATAGCCCTCTTCCTCAAAGCAGTGAAGCCTTTGAAGCATTACAATGGGCAGAGATTGAGCCATGGTATCGCGAACTGGTTGAGGCAACGCTTGCCCCTGATACACTGGAGCCGTGGCTGCGGCAATGGTCGCAGTTGAGCGCGCTGGTCGATGAAACAAATACATGGTTGGAGATCGCCACTACGCGCAATACCGCCGATGAGACGCTCTCACGACGCAGGGAGCGTTTTCTGGATGAGATTTTTACGCAGGTGCAGCATTTCGATCAGCAGATCAAACAGCGGTTGCTCGCCAGTGGTCTGGAGCCGGAAGGCTTTGCGATTCCTCTAAGCAAATTGCGGGTAGATGCTGAGCTTTTTCGCTCGGAAAATGTTCCTCTCTTGAACGAGGAAAAGAAACTCAGCGAAGAATATATGAGCATCAATGGAGCGCAGACGGTACAGTGGGAAGGCAAAGAGATTTCCATTTTTTCGCTCTACCCGCAGATGCACGCCCCTGATCGAGGGCGGCGCGAACAGGCATGGCATACCTTCAACGAGCGCAAGCTTGAGGATCGCGAGGCAATCAACGAGCTCTGGATCAAAGGTTTGCAGGTGCGCCAGCAGATTGCGCGGAATGCGGGCTATGACAACTACCGGGAGTATCGCTGGCAGCAGCTCTATCGCTTTGATTACACACCCGATGACTGTAAAGCCTTGCATGACGCGGTTGAGCAGGTGATTGTACCGGTAGCCAGCCAGATTGCCGAGAAACGGCGCAAGCTGCTGGACGTGGAGACGCTGCGTCCCTGGGATACGGCTGTTGACCCACGAGTCAGCGAAGCGCCACGCGCTATTAAAGATGTCGATTTGCTGCTGCGCCAGTGCGCCGATATGTTCAATCAGATTGATCCAGCCCTCGGCGGCTACTTTGACACCATGATTAAAGAGCAGTGCTTCGATCTGGAAGAGCGGGCCAATAAAGCGCCGGGAGGGTATAACCTGGCGCTGGAAGTCAAGCAGTTACCCTTCATCTTCGGGCGCGTGCTGACCATCCTGGATGCCGTATGGCTGGTTTTCCACGAAGCAGGCCACGCTTTTCACACCTTCGAGTCACGGAGTCTGCCCTATATCCACCAGCGCAAGGAAAGCATGTTGCCGATGGAGTTCGCCGAGGTCGCCTCGACGAGCATGGAATTTATCGGCAGTATGAGCCTGCTCTCTAGCGGCCTATGCTCAAAGGAGGAAGTCCGGCACATACGCCTTCACCACCTGGAAAAAACGCTCCTGTTTTTGCCATTGATTATGCGTGGTGATGCCTTCCAGCACTGGGTGTACGAGAATCCTGAGCAAGCGCAAGACCCACAGGCGGTGGGACACGAGTGGGCGGAACTTGGCAGACGCTTCGAGCCATATCTTGATTGGAGCGAATTGGAGGCGGCCAACAGCAATGGCTGGCAGTCTATCCTGCATTTCTTCGATGTGCCGTTCTATTATATCGAGTACGGTTTCGCCACCATTGGCGCGCTCCAGGTCTGGCGCAACTATCTGCGCGATCCGCAAGGCACAATCCAGCAGTATCGCCAGGCGCTCTCTTTCGGTGCAACGCGCTCCCTGCCCGAACTCTACACAGCCGCCGGAGCGAAGTTCGCCTTCGACGCGCCTCTCCTGCAAGAGATGGTGGAGCTTGTGACAGGCAAAATCGAAGCATTGGAGCAAGAGGTGTAGGAAACGCCAGTCTGGAACGGCTGGCTCATCAGCAGTCGAAGACCGACCAGCAGATGTCGTTTCGCAACCGCTGATCGTCCAGGACAAGATCGCGAATTGCATCCGGCAGCTGGTCGCGCTGCCAGCGGCATTCGAGCCGACCACTACTCTCGCCTTCGCCTTCAGGCGCAGCCGCACTTGCGGCCTTGATCGCGTAAGCTGCGGCACCGAGCTCGTGTGCGGCGACGTGCGCGACCACCGCCGCCTGACCGGCAGCATACGCGGCATGGCGCGCTGCTCCGCTCAGATCCCTGGCCGCCGCCATCGCATGGCCACCCGCCGCACGAGCCTGGGACATCGTAATCTCGCCGCGCGCCCATGCCCGAGCCTGCTTAATTGCTTGACGTGGCCGCGGGTCCGAAGGCTTCGCCGACTCGAAGAGGTGCAGGACGTGCTCCGCACACGCGGCTGCCCACAGGGCGAGCAGGTGATGGTCTGAATCCGTGAGCGTTCCACCGCGGCGCATGGTGATGAAGCGAGGGTCGCGATCTTTGGGAAGGATCATATTGTACCTTTCATGAACAGAGATTTTCACATTTCTTCCATTCATCTCTATTGTAACCTATTCATGGAGTGAAGGGAAACT